>JALYVL010000129.1 GCA_030853285.1 Actinomycetota bacterium
CTTCACCGCGGTCCTGGTGCTGGTCGCCCTGCTGGTGCTGGGCACGCAGCTGGCGGCGATCAACCCGTTGCTGGCGGTGGCAGCCAACGTGCTGGTGGTCGGCGGTGTGGCGCCCTCGGTGTGGATGTGTCGACGGGTACCGGTGTGGCGATGGGCCGCACTCGGCACCGTAGGAGGAGTTGGTCTGGCGTGGATCGGTCTCCTCGCCGCGCTTGTGACCGCGAGCTAGCGAGCGAGACAACTAGCCGCGCTGGCTGCGGACGCCGAGCAGGACGTCTTCCCACGAAGGCACGGCGGCGTGCCCACGACGCCCCCGTTGCGGCGACTTCTCGGTGACAACGGCCGGAACTGCGGATGCTGCCTCGGGGGTCACGGGGACCTTGAGGGCCTGCTGTGGTTCCGGCTCGTGCACCAGCGCGGACTCCACGATGGTGGTCACTGCGGCGACGGTGCGTAGTGGACGGGTGGGGTCGGGATCAATCAAGTCCGCGGCGGGGTCGTCCAACGAGGAAATGGTGCCGCCGTGGGCACCGGGCTGAAAACGCCAATGTGCCTTGTTGTCTGAGCGACCGGTCTTCCACCGCAGCTGCACCACCCAGCGCGAGTCCTCACCGCGCCACGCGTCCCAGGTGGCATCCGACAAATCCTGCCCACGCTGCGCGAAGGCATCGCCGACAATCTCAGTGAGGGTCTCCACGGCGGGCCCGTCGTGGCGCACCGGGTGTCCACCCTGGGCGACCTCGGCCGCGCGTGAGCGCTCAAGCAGTACGGGGTATGCGAAGCGTTCGACGCGGGAAACGGGCACGCCGGCCACCGCCGCAACTTGCTCCACACTCGCGCCGGCACGAATGCGGGCCTGGATGTCGCGCGGACGCAGCTGGCTCTCGAGCTCGATCTCGATCTGGCCCAACCGGGTGAGATCGCCGCGAGCCGCAGCGCGCAACTTGTCGTCCGCGGGAAGCGTGAACTTCTCCTTGTGCTCGCTGTCCTCGCAGACCACGGATAGTCCATCGGCGTCTAGACCGATAACTCGAAGTGCACGCACGTCGGCCTCCCGGAACCTCTGCAAGGGGTGAACAACACGAGTGTAATTCACCTACGGCAACCGGTGGGGATGAACACGCGTGGTTCAGCCGAGCTGAGTCACCACGTGGTCGATGCACGCTGTCAGTGCGCTGACGTCATCCGGCTCGATTGCCGGGAACATGCCGACGCGCAGCTGGTTGCGGCCCAGCTTGCGGTACGGCTCGGTGTCCACGACGCCGTTGGCGCGCAACACCTTGGCCACGGCAGCCGCGTCCACGCTTTCGCTGAAGTCGATGGTGCCCACCACCTGGGAGCGCTGCGCAGCTTCGACGACGAACGGGGTCGCGTAGTCGCTGGCCTCGGCCCAGTTGTACAGCCGTGCCGACGAATCGGCGGTGCGGGTGGTGCACCAGTCCAAACCGCCCTGGGCATTCATCCACTCGACCTGGTCGGCCAGCAACAGCAGCGTGGCCACGGCCGGGGTGTTGTAGGTCTGCTCCTTCACGCTGTTGTCCAACGCGGTGGTGAGGGAGAGGAACTCCGGCACCCAGCGGTCGGAGCCGCCGATCTCCGCCACCCGTTCCTGCGCAGCGGGGCTCATCAAGGCGATCCACAGGCCGCCGTCGGAGGCGAAGCACTTCTGCGGCGCGAAGTAGTACACGTCGGCATCGGTGATGGTCACCGGCAACCCACCCGCCCCGGACGTGGCGTCGATGGCCACCAGTGCGCCGTCCGAGCCCGCCGGCCGCTGCACCGGGATCATCACACCGGTCGAAGTTTCGTTGTGCGCCCAAGCGATCAGGTCGCAGGAGGGATCTGCGACCGGCTCCGGCGCGCTGCCAGGTTCGGCCGCGATCACCACCGGCTCGCCCAGAAACGGTGCACCCTTGGTCACGCTGGCGAACTTGGAGCTGAACTCGCCGTTGGTCAGGTGCAGTGAGCGCTCGCGCACCAGGCCGAACGCCGCGGCGTCCCAGAACGCCGTCGTCCCTCCGTTGCCCAGCACCACCTCGTAACCCTCCGGCAGCGCGAACAGCTCGCGCATGCCGCTACGCACCCGAGCTACTACGTCTTTGACCGGCTTCTGCCGGTGACTGGTGCCCATCACGCTGCTGCCCGTGGCGGCGAGCGCAGCCAACTGCTCAGGGCGCACCTTGGACGGTCCGCAGCCGAAGCGGCCGTCGGTGGGGAGCAAGTCGGCGGGAATGGTGATGGCGGGGTTGGTCATGCCACTCATTCTCGCAGGGGCGCTGTGGTGGCAATCGCGGTGGGCGGCGGCGCCCACCGGTCAGCAGTAGTTCTCACCACCGACCAAGCCACTCAGCTGTGCGAGATCTCGCCCCAGCCCTCCACGCTCTCCGGCTTGCGCGGCTCAGGGCCGACGTAGTACGCCGCCGGGCGCACCAGCTTGCCCAGGCGCTTCTGCTCCAAGATGTGCGCCGCCCAACCGGCGGTGCGCCCGGAGGTGAACATGGCGGGCATCATGTGCGCGGGTACCTCGGCGAAGTCCAGGATCACCGCGGCCCAGAACTCCACGTTGGTCTCGATCGGCCGGTCGGGCCTGCGCTCGCGCAACTCGGCCAGCGCGGCCTGCTCCAGCGCCGCAGCTGCCTCGTAACGGGGAGCGTCGAGCTCCTTGCAGGTACGACGCAGTACACGTGCGCGTGGATCCTCGGCCCGGTACACCCGGTGGCCGAAGCCCATCAGCTTCTCCTTGCGGTCCAGGATGCCCTTGACCAACCCGGTGGGGTCGCCGGACTTCTCGGTCTCCGCGATCATCGGCAGTACTCTGGCGGGGGCGCCACCATGCAGCGGGCCGCTCATCGCGCCGATCGCGCCGGACATCGCCGCGGCCACGTCGGCCCCGGTGGAGGCGATCACCCTGGCGGTGAAGGTGGAGGCGTTCATGCCGTGCTCGGCGGCGGATACCCAGTAGGCGTCGATGGCCTTGACGTGCTTGGGGTCCGGCTCGCCGCGCCAGCGGACCATGAATCGCTCGGTCACCGTCTCACACTGGTCGATGCGGGCCTGCGGGACGGCGGGCACGTAGATGCCGCGGGCGGACTGGGCCACATAGGACAGTGCCATCACCGACGCCCGCGCCAGCTCGTTGCGGGCTTCAGACTCGTCAATGTCCAACAGCGGGCGGTAACCCCAAATTGGCGCGAGCATGGCCAGCGCCGCCTGCACGTCTACCCGCACGTCGCCGGTGTGGATGGGCAGCGGGAAGGGCTCCGCCGGCGGCAGCCCGGGGCCGAATCGTCCGTCGACGAGCAAGGCCCACACGTTGCCGAAGGTGACCTTGCCTGCGAGATCCTCGATGTCGACTCCGCGGTAACGCAGAGCGCCGCCGTCCTTGTCGGGCTCGGCGATCTCGGTGGTGAAGGCGATGACACCTTCCAAACCCTCGGAGAAGTTGTCCGGTAGCCCTGCCGCGTCTGCCATGTCTGCTGAAGCCTCCTGGGTCTGTTCAGTGTCGCCTCGCGCACCGGGGCGCGATCACCGTAACCCTGCCCTGACGCGGGTCGGTACGCAACGTCGCCATGCTCGTCGGGCACGCAGGGTAGCGTCGAGGCGGTGGAATCGGGCGCCGGCGAGCTTGCCGCACCCGATCTGGCGAACATGCGGGTTGCCTACAGTACGGAGACGGTGCGCGTGCCCGAGCTGGACGAGAGCGGCATCGCCGCCACGTGGCACGAGCAGCTAGCCCGTTGGCTCAGCGACGCCGAGCAGGCCGGCCTGACCGAGCCGAACGCGATGGTGCTGGCCACCACGCAGGCCGATGGGCACGCTGCCAGTCGGACGGTGCTGTGCAAGAGCCTCGACGCCCGCGGCGTGGTGTTCTACAGCAACCGCACCTCGGCGAAGGGTCACGACCTCCAGGTCAACCCCTACGCAAGTGCCACCTTTCCCATGCTGGCCTTGCAACGGCAGGTGCACGTGCGCGGTGCCACCGAACTGGTCAGCGAGGACCAGACCGCTGCGTATTGGGCCACCCGTCCGCGGGGCTCGCAGCTGGGCGCGTGGGCATCGGTGCAATCGGTGGTGGTTGCCTCGCGCCAGGCGCTGGACAGTGCGCTGGGGGAGGTCGCCGACCGGTACGCCGATGTTGAGGAGATCCCGGTTCCGCCGCATTGGGGTGGCACCCGGATCGTGGCCGACACCGTGGAGTTCTGGCAGGGTAGGCGCGACCGCATGCACGACCGGCTGCGGTTCCGGCGCCAGCAGAACCGGGAATGGCTGCTCGAACGCTTGCAGCCCTGACGTCCACTGAGACCTCGAACACACATAGCGAGCCCGTGGCGGCTAAGTTGAACGTCACCGCTGACGCCGCCGAGCTGAGAGGTTCCCTCTGTGTCCGACCCCTCCGAGAACGAGAAGCAGACCGCCATCCTGAACTACCCCGGCGGCGAGCACGAAATGTCCGTCACCAAAGCCACCGAGGGCAACGACGGCATAGCTTTGGGCAAAATGCTCGCCCAGACCGGTTACACCACCTACGACTCGGGGTTCGTCAACACCGCCGCGTGCGCCTCGGCCATCACCTACATCGACGGGGACGCCGGCATCCTGCGCTACCGTGGCTACCCCATCGACCAGTTGGCCGAGAAGTCCACGTTCGCTGAGGTCAGCCACCTCCTCATCTACGGCGAGCTGCCCAGCGCCACGGAGTTGGACGCCTTCACCGAGCGGATCCAGCGGCACACCTTGCTGCACGAGGACCTGAAGCGCTTCTTCGACGGCTTCCCGCGGGACGCGCACCCGATGCCGGTGCTCTCCAGCGCGGTATCAGCTCTGAGCACCTTCTACCAGGACGCACTCGACCCCTTCGACGCCGAGCAGGTGGACCTGTCCACCGTCCGGCTGCTGGCGAAGCTGCCGACGATTGCCGCCTATGCGTACAAGAAGTCGGTGGGGCAGCCGTTCTTGTATCCGGACAACTCGCTGTCACTGACCGAGAACTTTCTGCGGATGACGTTCGGGCTGCCCGCCGAGCCTTATGACGTGGACCCGGACCTGGTGAAGGCCCTGGACATGTTGCTCATCCTGCACGCCGACCACGAGCAGAACTGCTCCACGTCCACGGTGCGGATGGTGGGCTCGTCCAACGCCAACCTGTTCGCCTCGGTGTCCGCGGGCATCAACGCGCTGTTCGGACCGTTGCACGGC
>JALYVL010000130.1 GCA_030853285.1 Actinomycetota bacterium
CGAGTGCGCGGCGCCTGATGCGGATGCGGGTGGTCGTGGGTGTGCGGATGGTCGTGGGGATGCGCGTGCATGGTGGAGACCCGGGTCCCCTCGTCGTTGCCGCATCCACAGGTTGCACACATCTCAGACCACCTCAATCGACTGCACGGTGAGCTCTCGTCCGGAGGTCACGTCGACGTCCGCACTGCCGCAGGGGCACAACAGGATCAGGTCGGACAGCTCGAGATCAATCCCGCAGGTCCGGCAGTGTCCGGCGCCGACGGGCTCGTCGATCACCAAAGTGGCGCCCTGTAGACCGGTACCTTCGGTGACCAACTCGAAGCAAAAGCGCAGCGCGTCCGGGACGACCCCGGAAAGCCTCCCGATCCGAAGGTGCACGCTCGCCACTGCGGCGCCGTCGGTGTGTTCGGCCACCGCATCGACCACGCTCTGGGTGATGGAGAGCTCGTGCATGCTTCACCGTAGGCCGCGTTGTCAACGATGGCGCAGGCTGGTTGCCATGAGCACCCCGCTGGCCCCTATGCCGGCCGACTGGAGCCGAGCCCTGGCCGTGGTCTCCCACCCGGACGACCTGGAGTACGGCGCCGCGGGCGCTATCGCCGCGTGGACGGCGGCGGGCAAGGAAGTGACCTACCTGCTGGTCACCCGCGGCGAGGCGGTTATTGACAGCATCGCGCCCGCCGAGTGCGGACCGTTGCGCGAAGCCGAGCAGCGGGCCGCGGCGGCGCACGTCGGCGTGTCCACAGTGGATTTTCTGGGGGGCTATGTCGACGGCGTCGTCGAAGAGGGGCTGCGGCTGCGGCGCGATCTGGTGGCCCCCACGCCCGTAGCGTGCTGGAGCTGATCGCCGGGTCGCCGCTGACGACGACGTTCGAGTTGTTCGCAGCTAGCGGTCCCGCCCCGGGCCTTCGGTGGTGTCGGCGGTGTCTCAGGCCGCTTGCTGCAGCAGGACGTTGACGGCGTAGCCGAGGTCCAGCCGCTGCCCCGTGACGTAGGGCGGCAGGGTCTGCGTGGTGATCTGCTCGTCGGGGTCGAGTTCGGCGGCTGGGCGCCAGGGAAGGGCCGGGTGGTGCAACACGGCTGTCCCGTCGGCGGTAGTGACCCGCAGCGAGCGGTCCGGGCGCAGCAGCAGCTGGAAACCTTGTGCATGCACAAGGGTGTGGTGCCGGGAGCAGAGCAGGAGCAGGTTCGCCAGGTCGGTGGCACCGTTCTGCGACCAAAACCGCACGTGGTGGGCGTGCAGCTTGCGGTGGCGGGTACACGCAGGAAAGCGGCACCGATCCCCGTCCACGGTGCCGAGCAGCTCCCGCAACACCAGCGAGGGCAGGCGTTGCGTGCGTCCCAGGTCGAATTGGGTGAGATCGCCACTAGTCAGGGGGCGCAGCCGGACCGCCGGGGTTTGCAAAGCCAGCAGCGTGCTCGGGGGTAGCAGCTCACCGTCAGCCAGGCGGCCCCAGCCCGACAATGGGTCGAGGTGGGCGACCAGGCGTGACCGGGTCCGCCGCGCCGCTTCCGGGCGGGCGGTGCTCATGGCGTCGAGGCCGAGACGGGCCAGCTGCACCAACCCTTCAGCGATGGTCGCGGCCGGTGGCGATTCTTCCGCGGAGAATTCAGTCCGATCCTGTGCCGCGGGTTTCTCCTGGTGGTCGAGTGCGGCGCGGGCTTGCTCCAATGCGGCCAGCACCACCGCCCCCTGTTCGGCAGGAAAGCGCACGGTGAGTACCAGGGTGCCGTCCTCGTCGTAGGCGATCCGGGCCTCGTTGCGCCACGCCGCGTGCTCCGGGTCGGCTGCGTCTTCCTCGATCCGCTGCGCCCGGCGCACACCTCGGACCAGCCGCTCGAGTTGAGCTCCGGTGGCGCTGCGGGCCAGCCGTACCCACGAGGCCTCGTCGGCACCGGTGGCGACCCGGGTGATGGCGCGGACCTGGGTCCAGGACAGCCGCCCCGCACCAAACGCGGCGGCCACCAACGGCAAACCCTTCAGGGCTCTGGCGACCCGGACCCGTTCGTGCGCGGCCGTCAGTCCCACCCCCAGCCGCCACGACAACCAGTGCGCACACGACAGCAGCCCCGGACCCGACCACGCCTCCCGCCGGTCGAACTCACCGATCAGCGTCAGCAATCGAGCTTCGCCCGCCGCGATCCGACCGGCCCAGGTTGTGATCTCATCCACCACTTGATCATCGGAAAGCTCAGCTACATTCGTCATGAGTCGAACGCTAGTACGATAGACCGACAACTTCAGGTGTCGCGATCCTGGTACCAGCAGCCGCCAGCCGGGAAGCGATTGCTGCGGTGTTGCTGCGCAGGGCCTCGTCGACCACGCGGTTGCTCACCGCAGAGACAGGGGTTCCCGGGTGCGCCCCGACGTAAGCATTCAGGCGGCGCAGGACCTCGGGATCGAATTGCACGGAGGACGGCGTCGTAGCCATTCCTACATGTGGTCACCCGTAGTCAGATCCGCACCGGCGCGAGCCGTCGGAACGCCAAGAAACCGCACAGGGCGAAGCCGACGGCGTTGGCCGCACCGTGGGTGGCCACCCTCCACGTCAGCGACAGGTGCGGGAAGTCGGCGGCCGACCCCAGCGCGTAGGCCACGGCCAGCAGCATGGTCGCCACCAGGGTTGCCGACGATATGGCAAGCAACAGCTTGGTCCACCGATCCTCCGCACGGGCGCGTAGCTGCGCCCAGGTCAGCCCACCGACGCTCCACATGCCGACCGTCAGCACCCCTGCGCCGGCGAACTCGACCCAGTCGTCGATGAAGTAGCCGACCAGCACCAGCCTGGTGCCCGCCGGCACACTGAGGGCAGCGACCGTGCTGAGCGTGCCCGACTACGCGGTTGCCCGGCTAACCAGTCCGGCGATGAGGGCGGCGGCGAAACCCGCGTAGTGAAAGTGCGGGACCGTCAGCTCAAGAATGTCTAGGTCGAAGCCGAACAAGGTGTGCCCGCCCCGCTCCGCCACCAGCGCCGCACGAACGCCAGCCCCGGCGCGTCGATGAGCGCAAGCCCGAAAGGAACGATCAACAGCATGCCCAGGGTGACGGCGAGATTCGCCAGCACACTCACCGGTGCTGCACGCGGCGGATCTGTAGCTCCTGCAGCAGTTCCTGCGTTGACGCTGCGATGGCGTCCACCGCGCGGTCAAAGGCTGCGGTGTTGACCTTGGCCGGGGCGCGCATGCCGCTGATCTTGCGGACGTACTGCAGCGCGGCGGCCCGCATGTCCTCCTCGGTGACGTCCTCGGCGTACGGGGGGCGCAGGGTCTTGATACTCCGGCACATGCTGACAGCGTAGAAGCAACCGGTCAACGCGGACAGAGCGCACCACGGAGGACTGACGTGCTGGCACGTATCAACTTCTAGATATCTCTCAGATTTGGTAGGCCCCGTGCGAGCACATTCGGAAAGATAGAAACGAGGCATGAGCCGCAGCTCATACCTCGTCCTCAACCGCTGGGGTGGAGCTGAGGGGATTCGAACCCCTGGCCTCCTCGATGCGAACGAGGCGCGCTACCAACTGCGCCACAGCCCCGGGTACAGCGAGGGAAACCCTAGCAGGGTTGCCTATTGGCCGGACGCTCGCGGTAGCTCCATCAGCGCATCGGGCATGTGCTCGTCCAACTCGACAAACGCGGGGTCCTCGTCGTCGATCTCCAGCACCACGGCGCCCGGGCGACGCAACCGCTGCGGGACGGCGCCGTAGCCGTCATCGACCTTGGAGTCAACCCCAAGACGGGCCCGGCCCACCCGGGACATCCGGCGTTCGCGAATGTCCTCCTCGATGCGGACCTGACGACGCAGGTACACCAGGTAGCCGATCAGGCCGAGGTCCACCGCCACGTGCAACCACCAGAGTCCGATGAAGGCGACCGCAGCCAGTATCGCCGTGAGCACGGCAGCAACGAGCAGTCCGAGCACCATGCGCTGCCGGAAGGCATACCGTGCCATCCGCGCCACCGCGTCGGCCTCGGGGTCGTAACCGCCGCGCCCGGTACGACGGTGCGTGGTCTCGTGCTGCTCGTCCGTCGCCTCGTCCTGCGCTTGCAATTCCACAGTTGTCTCCTCGTGGTCGTACTCGAGATGGTCGTGCTCGAGCCAGTCCGGATCGCTGCGATGTCCCGCCGCGGGCCCTGGCCGCCGCAGCCGCAACCCGCTCCCACCGCGGTGCAGCACCCGGGCGGCCAGCGCGCCGTCGCCGGTACGCCGGATCTCCTGGCGGTGCTTGGCGACCATGGGCACCAGTACCGCCAGCCAGGCCGCCACCAGCACCACGAAGATCAGCGAACTCGGCACGACGACCTCCCCACGGGCGCAACGACAACTGGAGTCTCTCCTGGCTGATCACGCTAGCCACAGCAGACCCACCGATACGCCAGGCGCGCCGCACTTCATTCCCATTGCGCGCGACCCGACCGCACCAAAGCACCCGTCGCACTGCCCGGCATCTCCTCGGCGGTGAGGGCCACCAGCAGGTGGTCGCGCCAATCTCCGTCCACGTCGAGGTAGCGCCGCAGCATGCCTTCCTCCCGGAAACCCACCCGGGCGAGCACCGCGCGGCTGGCCAAGTTCTCCGGGCGCACGGTGGCGTCCACCCGGTGCAGACCCATCGGACCGAAGCTGTGGTCCACCGCGAGGGCCACCGCGGCCGTCGCCACGCCACGCCCGGTCAACGCCGTCGAGACCCAATAGCCGACCCACGCCGAACGAAGCGCTCCCCGCACCACGTTGCCGATGGTCAGTTGCCCGGCCAAACGGCCGTCGACCTCGATGACGAAGGGCACCAGCACCCCTTTGCGCGCTGAGGCGCGCATTGCCGAGCACACCATCGGCCACGCGGCGGCGCTGTTGCGCGAACGCCACGGTCCCACGCCCGTCGGCTCCCAGGGCAGTAGCTGCGCCTCGTCCCGGACGCGCACCGAGCTCCACGCGCCCGCGTCGCGCAGCCGGACAGGGCGCAACCGGACTGATCCCCCGACCACTCGGACGGGTCCGCACCGGGCCGGCCACCCCGGGTGGCGGTGGTGGGGCTCGTTCATCGCGGCGCTCTAGGCCCGTTGGGCGAGGAACGCAACCTGCACCTCGTCGCCGGTGCGCACCTCGGTCACCTCGGGGTCCACCAGCACCAGACAGTTCGCCTCGGCCAGCGTGGCCAGCAGATGTGAGGATGATCCCGGCGCACCACCGAGC
>JALYVL010000131.1 GCA_030853285.1 Actinomycetota bacterium
GCGTGGTCGTGTTGCGGCGCAGCCGCCCTGAGCTCAAGCGATCTTTCCGCACTCCGCTGGTGCCGCTGGTGCCCATCCTGTCCGTGCTGGCCAGTCTCTACCTCATGTTGAACCTCCCGGCCGCGACCTGGATCAGGTTCATCGTGTGGATGGTCGTCGGCTTTGTCATCTACTTTGCCTACAGCCGGCGACGGAGCACGCTGGCCCGCGGGTACAAGCGGCCGGCCTCTATGCGACCCGCGGTGGCCAGCGCGGCCGACTGATCCCACCGTCGGGCTGCGAGGACCTCAGACGCCAAGACCCCGGCCGATGATCTCCTTCATGATCTCCGTGGTGCCGCCGTAAATCGTCTGGATTCGCGCATCCAGCAGGGCACGACCGCCGCGGAGGTAGCCGTCGATGCCCTGCAGCTGCAGGCACTGCTCGGCCACCCGCACCTGCAGCTCGGTGGTCCACCATTTCGCCTTCGCTGCGCGCGCCGCGCTGAGCTTGCCGCGCAGATGCTCGCGTACACAGTCGTCCACAAACGTGCGGGCCAGGTCGAGCGCCGTATCCAGCTCGGCCAGCACGAAGCGGTCGTGCTGGGTCGCGGTGCCCACATCGGCCAGCGCCCGGGCGAACACGCCTTCGGCGGCACCCACCGCACCAAGCGCCAGCGCCAAACGCTCCTGCGGGAGATTTGCCACCAAGGAGTAGAAGCCGCTGCCCTCGTCCCCGAGCCGATTGGCCACCGGTACGAGGGCATCGGTGAAGGTGAGCTCGCTGGTGTCCTGCGCGTGCAACCCGATCTTCTCCAGATTGCGCCCGCGGGTGAAGCCGGGGGTGTCACCGTCGACGACCAGCAGGGTCAGGCCGCGGTGTGGCTCCGGACCGGTACGCACGGCGGTGACGAACAGGTCCGCGTTCTGCCCGTTGGAGATGAACGTCTTGGCGCCATTGACGACGTAGTGCTCGCCGTCGCGGACCGCGCGAGTGCGGATACCGGTGAGGTCGCTGCCCGCCCCCGGTTCGGTCATGGCGATGGCCAGCACCTGCGCACCCCGCACAACCCCGGGCAGCCACCGCTGCCGCTGCTCATCGGTAGTGAGCTCGGTCAGGTAGGGCAACACCACGTCGTTCTGCAACGTGAAGGCGATGCCCACGGCTGCCGCGCCGGCCCGACCGAGCTCAGTGGCGAGGATGGCATTGCGTCGGAAGTCCCCAGATAAGCCCAAGAGTCCGGCCGCGCCCGCCCGCAGAAACAGCGAACGCGGCAGCGAACCGGCCTGTTCCCACTCGTCCAGGTGCGGCGTCACCTCTGCGGCGATGAAGTCCCGCGACTGCTTCCGAAATGCCGCCGTCACGGCTTGTCGGTCGCCGACGGGAACTGCGGTGTCCGCTTCTCCTTCAGCGCCGCTACACCTTCCAACACGTCCGGGCCGAGGAAACACAGCATCTCGTACGCGGCGGACTGGTCGAAGATGGGTCCCGCGGCTTTGAGCCAGTTGTTCAGCGCCTTCTTGGTCCAGCGGATCGCCAGCTGCGAGCCCGTCGCCAAGGTCTCGGCCACCCGGAGCGCCTCGTCGAGCACCTCCTCGCGGGGCAGCGCCTTGCTCACCATGCCGATGCGCTCGGCCTCAGCACCGGTGAGCATCTCCCCGGTGAGCAGGTAGTAGCGCGCCTTGGCCATCCCGGCAAGAAGGGGCCACAGGATCGCCGCGTGGTCGCCCGCCGCGACGCCGAGCTTGACGTGCCCGTCGCCGAGCTTGGCGTCCTCGGCGCAGATCGAGATGTCAGCGAGCAGGGCGACCACCAGTCCCGCGCCGACAGCCACGCCGTTGATGGCCGATACCACCGGCTTCTCACAGTTGATGAGGTTGTAGACCATCTCGCTCATCTCGGACAGCATGTGCGCGACCCGATCGTGATTGCCCGCGATGTCGGTGACCATGTCCAGGTCCCCGCCGGCCGAGAACGCCTTGCCGGCGCCGGTGACCACGGCCACCCGGGTCTCCGGGTCACGGGACACGTCGACCCACACGCGCGCGAGCTCCCCGTGCATGGCGGCGTCGGTGGCGTTGTACTTCTCGGGACGGTTCAGCGTGATCAGCAGCACGCCGTGCTCGCGCCGTTCGAAGGCAAGCTGCGGGTAGTCGGCGAAATTCATTCGGCACTCCTTCCAACAGCCTCAAATGCACCGGCTGCGTAGTCCGTGGTGGCCTGTTCGGTGGCCCGGTAGTGGATCTTCTTGCCGGTCGCGGTGACGGGCAGCTCGTCGACGAAGCGGTAAGCCTTGGGCCGCTTGTACGGCGCGAGCATCGGGTGGTTTCGGCAGTGCTCGTCGCAATCGGCGGCGGTCAGCGCGTCGTTGGCGCGGACGACGTAGGCCACGACCAACTGGCCCCAGCGCTCGTCCGGGATGCCGACCACCAGGCAGTCGGTGATCTGCGGGTGCTGATTGAGCGCCTCCTCTACCTGGACCGGGTGGATGTTCTCGCCGCCGGAGATGAGCATGTCGTCCTTGCGTCCGACGATGGTGACGAACTCGGCGGCGTCCCAGGTGGCGAGGTCGCCGATGTACAACCATCCATCGTGGAAACGGGCCGCCTCTTGCTGCGGAGAGTTGGCGTAGGCGTAGCCGCACTTGGGCGAGCGCACAATCACCTCGCCGACCTCGCCTCCGTCCTTGGCCACGGTGTCCTCCGGCTGGGCAGTCCGGTCATCCAACAACTGCACCACCCGCACGTCGTCGTCGGTGCAGGCGCGACCGGCACTTCCAGCATGGGCCGGCAGGTCGGTGGGCCGCAGAAAGGTGTTCCAGAAGCCCTCGGTGGTGCCGTAGCCGTTGAAGATGCGCGGGGTCAGCACCTGCTGGTAGCGCAGCGCCGCCTCCCGTTCCAGTGGTGCCCCCATGGTGACGATGCCGCGCAGGGACGACAGGTCGCGGGCCCGGGCTGCCTGGGCTCTGGCCAGCAACGCCAGGTTGGTCGGCGCACCGATGAGGAACGTCAGGCCGAAGCGCTCGACGTAGTCCAGACACAGCTCGGCGTTGAAGGTGCGCATCGGCACCACCTGCGAACCCAGGTAGAAGCACGGGTTCGGGCCGCCGCTGTAGAGGCCGCCCCGATGAAACCACGGCGTCATGTTCAGCGTGCGGTCTTCCGGGGTCAGCGGGAAGTGCATGATGACGTCGTGGGCGGAGAAGATCTCCACCATGCTGTTCAGCGGCACACCTTTGGGCATGCCGGTGGTGCCGGAGGTGTACAGCCTGGTGGTCTCGGCGTAGATGTCCCTGCTCACCACCGGAGGCTGCGCGTCGACAAACAGCTCCTCGAAACGCCTGCCAGGTAGCCCGTTACCGGCACCGACGGCGACCCTGAGCTCGGGACGGTGGGTGGCGAGCTCCAGCGCCGCGCTCGTCGACTCGGTCAGCTCGGTGTCGTAGACGAACACCCGCGGACGGCTGTCGTCCAGAATGAACGCCGTCTCCCCGGGGGCGAGTCGGAAGTTGATCGGCGAACCGACGGCGCCGCATGCCTGGGTGGCGAGGTAGAGCTCAGCGAACTCCGGGCCGTTGTAGAGCTGGTAGGTGACGACGTCGCCCGGCTGCACCCCCGCGGCGGCCAACCCGGCGGCGAGCCGGTCGACCCTGGCCCCCAGCTCGGCGTAGGTATAGCGGACCTCGGTCACCGGGTCATGGATAGCCGTCTGTCCGCCGTAGCGGTGGACGTTGCGCCGAAATCCGGCCAGATAGGTGAACTCGCGCTCGAAGACCTGGCGGTACGCGGTGGCGTCGTAGGTGAACATCACGAGTCCGCTCAGCCTGCCATCGTGAGTCCACCGCTGACGCTGAGCACCTGACCGGTGACGAACGACGCGGCATCAGAGGCAAAAAACAGCACCGCGTCGGCAATCTCCTCGGGCCGGGCGAGCCGACGGAAGGGAATCGCCTTGACCAGCGCTTCTTTCAGCTTGTCGGCTTGCGCGTCGAACAGCGGCGTGTCGGTGGGGCCGGGGCACACGCAGTTGACGTTGATCTGGTGGCGCGCCATCTCCCTCGCCAACGACTTGGTCAGGGCAATCACGCCTCCCTTGGCGCCGGCATAGATGCTTTCCCCAGCACTGCCCACCCGCCCGGCGTCGCTGGCGATGTTGACCACCGTGCCGCCGCCTGCCTCCACCATGCCGGGCAGTAAGGCGTGGCACAGGTGCACTGGTCCCAAATAGTTGATGTCGACCACTTTCCGGGCGAACTCGGCAGTCGCCTCCAGGAAGGGTGCGGTGCGGTCCCAGCCCGCGGAGTTGACCAGCACGGTCGGCACGCCGAGCTCGGCGACGACGGTGTCGCGCATGGTTGTGACGGCGTAGTGGTCGGCCACGTCGACCGAGTAGGCGGTGACGAGATCGGGTGCCTGCGTTGCGGTGGCCTCAGCGGCCTTGAGATCCAGGTCAGCGGCGGCGACGGTGACCCCGGTGCGGGCCAGGCCCAGCGCCACAGCCCGTCCGATGCCGGAGCCGGCCCCGGTGACAACGGCGATGGTCATGAGTTTCCTCCGAGTAGGTGGCGGTAGTCGGCGGTGCGGTCGGGATTGAGCAGAGCGCGTAGCAGCAGGGCGGTCTGCGCGCGGATGTAAGACTCCACGGTGAACGTTCCCGCGAAGTGCCAGCGTTTCAACGCCCAGGCGTGCGCCAGCATCATCAAGTCGTAGACCGCAAGATCGACGTCGACCTCGGCCAGCACGCCGGTGGCGATTCCCTGGTGGACGGCGTGGCGCAGCGGCTCGGCGGTACGCACCTCGAGCTCCTTGATCTGCTGACGGCCGCCCGGACTGAGGGTCTTGCTTTCCCGGTAGGTCAGCAGCACGGCGTCGACGTTGGCGTCGATGATCTCCACGTAGCGGCGCAGTCCGGCGGCGAGGCGCTGCACCGGGTCGGGGCCAGCAGCTTCCATGGCCGGCGGCAGCTGCTCGCGAAACGCATCCAGAATGTCGAGGATCGCCGCGAGGAGCAGGTCCTCCTTGCCGGCAAAGTATTTGTAGACCAAGCCAACGCTGACCGCGGCCTCGTCGGCAAGAGCCTGCATCGACATCTCGTGAAAACCCGTGCGCTGCATCACCGCGATCGCCGCATCGAGCAATTGCCGCCGCCGTGAGCCGGCGCGCGAGCTCGTGCCCCGGACCGGCATCAACCCGCCTCGC
>JALYVL010000132.1 GCA_030853285.1 Actinomycetota bacterium
AGAATTCGATACCGAGCACGTCCCGCAGCATGTCCCGGTTTTCGAACCGCCAGAGGGTGTCCACGCGTCGCGTGGCAAAGCCGTGTGCCGCGAAGAACTGCTCTACGAGCGACGATCGGTACTCGGGGAGATCGGCGCGCATCCACGCACCGTAGGGTGAGCGGCTCGCGTCGAGATCCACCAACACCAGCGCGCCGCCCGGACGCAGCACCCGGGAGACCTCAGCGAGACCAGGCTCACAACCTGGGCCGAAGAAGTACGCGGTGCGTGCGTGCGCCAGGTCGACACTGTTGTCCGACAAGGGAAGCGACTGCGCCGACCCGAGCTGCACCGTTGTCGCGGAGAGATTCCGCACCCGCCGGCGGGCGAGCGCGAGCAGGGCCGGGTGTGGCTCGACGCCAAGCACCGAGCGGGCGTCGGCCGCAAACATCGGCAGGTGAAAGCCTGCGCCACAACCGATGTCGAGCACATCGCGGTCGCCCCAGTCGGCTACCTCGCGCACCGTCTGCGCCAAAGCACCGTCCGCGTCTTGGGCCTTGTTCTCCGCCTCGTACATCGCCGGCCAGCGCCACAGGTTGGGGCTGGGAATCACACCGGGTTGCGTCAGGCCAGCACGTTGGGTCACACCAGGACGCTGAGCAGCAACCACGCCACCACCGCCGAGGGGAGCACGGAGTCCAGCCGGTCCATCAGCCCCCCGTGCCCGGGCAGCATCGACCCCATGTCCTTGATACCCAAATCGCGCTTGACCTGGGATTCGATGAGGTCCCCGAGGGTGGCGGCTACCACGATCACCGCTCCGAACAGCAGACCGTACAGCGGCGAGGCGTGCAGCAAATACGCGAAGGTCAGGGCTCCCCCGATCAGTCCAGCGAGAATCGAGCCGCCGAACCCCTCCCAGGACTTCTTGGGGCTGATGGCAGGCACCATAGGGTGCTTACCGAACAACGCACCCACCGCATACCCGCCGATGTCGGAACAGGCGACGCCGATCATCAGGCATGCCACCTTGGCCGCCCCTTGATCTTGCAGGACCAGCAGCACCGCCGTCGCACCGAACAACGGCACCCAAGCGGTGACGAAGATCGACACGGCGGTGTCCCGCAGGTAGTGCTCCGTCGGTCCCCACAGCCGCCAGACCATGCACGCGATCACCGTGAGGACAAACGCGACCAGCGTGGCCTCCGCTTTGTACCACGCCAGCCACACCACGGCCTGGCCGCCCGCCAGCACCGGCAGCAACGCAATGGGCACCCCCACATGGCGCAAAGCCGAACCGACTTCCCAGGTCGCGACCGCCATGGCCACCGCAACAATCGGGATCCACACATGCGGGAAAAAGATCAGTGTGCAGATGACCAGCGCGCCGAGTGTGCCCCCCACCGCGATGGCGGCCGGCAGGTTACGGCCCGCCCGGGACGCGACGGGGGCAGCTGTAGTCCCCGCCTTGTCCACCACCCCGCCGTCCTCTGCCACCTTGAATTCCTGTTCTCGTTTCGCGCTAAGCCCGGTTCCCCACAGAAGGTGCTCAGACCTCCATCAGCTCCGACTCCTTGTGCTTGACCATCTCATCGATCTGGGCAACGTAGCGCGCCGTCACCTTGTCCAACTCCTTCTCCGCCCGGCTGACCTCGTCCTCTCCCGCGTCACCGTCCTTCTGGATGCGGTTCAGCTCGTCCATGGACTTGCGGCGCACGCCGCGCACCGACACCCTGGCATCCTCGCCTTTGCCGCGGGCCTGCTTCGCGAAATCCCGGCGGCGCTCCTCGGTCAGCTGCGGGAGGGCGATGCGGATGATCTGTCCGTCGTTCGACGGGTTGACGCCGAGGTCGGAGTTGCGGATCGCCGTCTCGATCGCGCGCAGCATGCTCGCCTCATACGGCTTGATCACCGCCATGCGGGCCTCGGGCACGGTGACGCTGGCCAACTGGGTCACCGGAGTCATCGCGCCGTAGTACTCCACCGCGATGCGGTTGAACATGCCGGGGTTCGCGCGTCCGGTCCGGATTCCGCCCAGGTCGTCCCTGGCCACCGTGATGGCCTTCTCCATCTTCTCCTCGGCCTCGAAGAGGGCTTCCTCGATCACAGTGCTTCCTCCGGTCCTGTCGTGCGCGTTGCGGGTGGGAGATGTCTAGTGTGCCGGTGTGTGCACCAGCGTGCCGATCTTCTCCCCGGCCACCGCCCGCGCGATGTTGCCCTGCACCAGCAGGTTGAACACCAGCATCGGCATGTTGTTGTCCATGCAGAGGCTGAACGCGGTGGCGTCGGCGACCTTGAGACTGCGCTCGAGCACCTCCCGATGGGTGACCTCGGTGAACATCGTCGCGCTCGGGTCGGTCTTGGGGTCGGCGGTGAACACACCATCGACCCCCTTGGCCATCAGCACCACCTCGGCGCCGATCTCCAGCGCACGCTGCGCCGCCGTCGTATCCGTGGAAAAGTAGGGCATGCCCATGCCGGCACCGAAGATGACGACACGGCCCTTTTCCAGGTGCCGCTGGGCCCGACGAGGAATGTAGGGCTCGGCGACCTGCCCCATCGAGATGGCGGTCTGCACCCGGGTGTCCACTCCCTGCTTCTCCAGGAAGTCTTGCAGCGCAAGGCAGTTCATCACGGTGCCGAGCATGCCCATGTAGTCGGCGCGGGAGCGTTCCAGGCCATGCTGTTGCAATTCCGCGCCGCGGAAGAAGTTCCCGCCGCCGATCACCACGGCAACCTCCGCGCCAGAGCGAACCACCTCGGCGATCTGCACCGCCACTGCCTGCACGACATCGGGATCGACGCCGACACTGCCACCGCCGAACATCTCTCCGCCCAGCTTGAGCAGCACGCGACGATAGCCGTCGCGTGGCGCGGTTGCGGCGTGATCGGTCATCGGACTCCTCGATAGCTGGTGCTGGCCCGGCACACACCAGCGGGGCAATCTCGAGCACACTCTGCGAACCAGAGTGTGGCCGGGACGGCCCCGCCATCTTGCCTCATGGGGTTCCGGTCAGCTCTGACCAACCTCGAAGCGGGCGAACCGGGTGACGGTGACACCCGCCGCATCCAGGAGTGCCTTCACCGACTTCTTCGAATCCTGCACCGAGGACTGCTCCAACAGCACGACGTCCTTGAAGAAGCCGTTGACCCGACCCTCGATGATCTTGGGCAGTGCCTGCTCCGGCTTGCCCTCCTCGCGTGCCGTCTCCTCGGCGATCCGACGCTCGTTGGCGACGGTCTCATCGGGGACGTCCTCGCGGGTGACGTAGCGCGCCTTCAGCGCTGCGACCTGCATGGCGGCGCCTCGAGCGGCTTCCGCTGCACCGACACCGTCCCCGCTGTACTCCACGAGCACGC
This sequence comes from Actinomycetota bacterium, assembly GCA_030853285.1. GTDB lineage: Bacteria > Actinomycetota > Actinomycetes > Mycobacteriales > Mycobacteriaceae > X156. The sequence goes on from JALYVL010000132.1 coordinate 3,340, forward strand.
CCACGGCAGGCGGCAGGTCGGCGCTGCGCTTGTGCAGGTAGGTGGCCACAGGCCCATCGAAGGCGACCACCCGGCGCAACTCGAGCTTCTCGCCGAGCTTGGCGGAAAGCTGCTTCACGGTGTCCTCCACGGTCTTGTCCCCGGCCGTCGCCGCCTTCAACGCGTCCACGTCGGCCGGCTTTGCCTCGACGGCTGCGTTGACCACAGCCTCAGCGAGCTTCTGGAAGTCGTCGTTCTTGGCGACGAAGTCGGTCTCACAGTTGAGCTCGACCATCACGCCGTCCTTGGCAGCCACCATGCCCTCGGCGGTGGAACGCTCGGCGCGCTTGCCGACGTCCTTGGCCCCCTTGATGCGCAGGTGCTCGACTGCCTTGTCGAAATCGCCGTCATTGTCGGCGAGCGCGTTCTTGCAGTCCATCATGCCGGAGCCGGTCAGCTCGCGGAGCCGTTTGACGTCAGCGGCGGTGTAGTTCGCCATGGTCGGCGAGCCTCCTAGTTTCCAGTTGCGGTTGGGCACGGGCGAGCCGGGCACCGTGGGTGCCCGGCTCGGCGGTGTTTCAGGAGTTGCTTGTGGTGCTGTCTGCGCTCTCGACCGGGGTGTCCGTGTCGCTCACGGGTGCTCCGCCGATGGCCGACTCTGCCGCAGCGGTCTCGGGGATCCCGGCGGCCTCCTTAACCGTCTCGGTGACGGCCGTCGCCGCGGATGGTGTCGCGGCGTCAGGCAGCTCGCTGACTGGAACCTCGGTCGCTGGCGCTTCGGTCGCTGGAACCTCGGTCGGTGGCGCCTCGGCCTGGGCGGTGGCCTCGGCAGCTGGGGCCTCGGCGGTCGCCGACTGGGCGAGCAGCTCCTGCTCCCACTCGGCCAGCGGCTCGTTGGCGGCACCGTCGGGCTTCGAGTCACCGTCTCCGCTGCGACCGGCGCGGGCCTGCAGCCCCTCGGCCACCGCCGTGGCCACCACCTTGGTGAGCAGGGCAGCGGAGCGAATTGCGTCGTCGTTGCCCGGGATCGGGTAGTCGACGAGGTCAGGGTCGCAGTTGGTGTCCAGGATCGCCACCACCGGGATCTTCAGCTTGCGCGCCTCGGCCACCGCGAGGTGCTCCTTGTTCGTGTCGACGATCCACACTGCGCTGGGCACCTTGGCCATGTCGCGAATACCGCCGAGGGTGCGGGCCAACTTGGTCATCTCCCGCGTGAGCATGAGGATTTCCTTCTTGGTGCGACCCTCGAAACCACCGGTCTGCTCCATGGACTCGAGTTCCTTGAGCCGCTGCAGACGCTTGTGCACAGTCTGGAAGTTGGTGAGCATGCCGCCCAACCAACGCTGGTTGACGTAGGGCATGCCTACGCGGGTTGCCTGTTCGGCGATGGACTCCTGCGCCTGCTTCTTGGTGCCGATGAACATCATGGTGCCGCCGTGCGCGACGGTCTCCTTGACGAACTCGAACGCCCGGTCGATGAAGACCAGCGTCTGCTGCAGATCGATGATGTAGATGCCGTTGCGGTCGGTGAAGATGAACCGCTTCATCTTGGGGTTCCAACGACGGGTTTGGTGCCCGAAGTGTGCGCCGCTGTCGAGCAGCTGCTTCATGGTGACGACTGCCATGGTGTGGTCGAGGGCGAGCCCTCGTCCTCGCTTTCTTGCTATGCACGCCTGCGAGCGTGCGGCCGGTTGTCGCGCTGGCCGTGGTGACCAACGCCCTGGCGCCCGAGCGGGATGCCGGACCCGCTCAGACGGGACCGCCGGCAACCGTCCACCTGGTGCAACGGGTGGGACTCAGACGCGCGAAGTCGACCCGTTGATACACGGACCGCGCTACTAG
>JALYVL010000133.1 GCA_030853285.1 Actinomycetota bacterium
CGTGGTGACCCCCAGCCCGGGGTCGACCAGGCGGGCCGGCAGTCGGTGCTGGTGCAGCCACCCCGGCGCATTCACTGCCCGCACCATTGCCGCGGTGGAGAGCGTGTTGGCCTGGAGGCAGGTGTCGGCGACCACGCTGATGGTGCGCCACATCGGGTCCGCGAATTGCCCGGTGCGCGGGTCGACGATGTGGCGGACCTGGCGTCCGCCCCGCTGCCAGGTGCGTTTCAGGGTGCTCGACGTCGCTACCGCTGCGCCCCCGGGCAGGGCGAGCTGACAGGACGGCTCACCGGGCAGATCCTGGACGCTGACCTGCCATCCACCCGCCGGCGCGGGGCCGGCGGTGGCGATGTCTCCACCGAGGTTCACCAACACACCACACCCGAGCGTCTCGGCGACCCGTGCGGCACTGCGGTCGCGGCGAACGCAAACATGACGGTCAGAGCCGACGACGGGTGAGTGCCCCGCAGGCGATGCGGTTACCGTGATCCCGTGACGACTCCCGCGCGCCCGCTCGCCTTGCTGGCTGCGATCGCCGTCATCCTTGCGTCGGCGCTGGCTTCCACGATGACAGCGGTCGCACAGCCGGCCCTGACGCAGCCCGCGCCGCCACCACCACCGATCGTCACCCCGAACACCGATGCCTGCCCGTTCGCCCTCGCCCCGCCGCCGGTAATCGACCTCTCCGAGGTGCCGCAGCCAGGACAGGGGCCGCCCGCTGCGCTGGCCCGGCCCGCCAGTCCGGTCGGCGGAGGTCAGCTCGCGCGCTGCGGCCTCGTCACAGCACCGGGTTCGCCTCTTGTGCCGCAGGGCATTTCGTCCGCCTCGTGGGTGCTCGCCGACCTGGACTCCGGTCAGGTGCTGGCCGCGAAAGATCCGCACGGCCGCTACCGACCCGCGAGCACATTGAAGCTCCTCACTGCCGCGGTCGTGCTCAACGCGTTACCACTGGACGAGGTGATCACCGGCACGCAAGCGGACGCGGACGTCGAGGGCAGCCGGGTCGGTGTGGGCCCGGGCGGCCGGTACACCGTGCGCGAGTTGATGCTGGGACTGCTGCTGCAGTCGGGCAACGACGCCGCCCATGCCTTAGCGGCTCGCCTGGGTGGCGACGCGGCAACCGTGCGCGCAATGAACACGCTCGCGGCGTCCTTGGGTGCCACGGACACGCGCGCCATCACGCCGTCCGGATTGGACGGACCGGGAATGAGCACGTCGGCCTACGACCTGGCGCTGATCTTCCGCCACGACATCGCGAACCCCGTCTTTGCCCAGCTCGCGACCACGCCGACGGTGCTGTTCCCCGGGTACGCCGGCAAGCCTCCGTTCGTCATCGCCAACCAGGATCACCTGCTCACGGACTACCCCGGGGCGATCGGCGGCAAGAACGGGTTCACCAACGACGCCGGGCAGACCTACGTCGGCGCGGCGAAACGGGGTGCACGCCGCCTCGTGGTGACGCTGATGGACGGCAGTCGCATTCCGCTGGCCCCCGAGCAACAGGCGGCCGCGCTGCTGGACTACGGGTTCGCGCTTGCGCCGGCCACCGGCGTCGGCGAATTGGTGGCGCCCGGCTCGGCCCAACCCTCCGCGGTCGCCACCACGTCGCCAGCGCCGCCCGGAGCCGTCGATGCCACCGCGGCTCCACCGGCCGGTGACCATTCCTGGACCAACACCAGGCGACTCGCGTTGCTCGGCGTCGGGCTGCTGGTGCTGCTCTGTCTGCTCGGTGCGGCACGACGGGCCCGCCGCCGCGGTTAATGTCGCCGGCGCCAACCCGCGCCCAGCACTGCGCCGACTCCCACCAAGCCGGCGGCAGCCCGCAGGCTCGGCGTCCGGCTGAGACTCACCTGCGGAGCGATGACTGCCGGGCCCGGAACCGGGGTCGCCGCACGCGCTTCGTTCTCAGTCGCAGTCGCCGCGAAGGCCGTCGCGAAGAGCAGCAGGCGCGAGGTGATGTAGAAGAACACCAGGATGCCGATGATGGGACCGAAGGTAGCTCCGGCCGGGCCCGCGGTCACCTTCTGCAGGTAGAACACGCCAAGCTGTTTGAACACCTCGAATGCGGCGGCGGCCAGCAAGGCGGCTCGCATCGCGTTGCGGCCGGACACCGGTTCGCGCGGCAGCCGGGCGATCACCCAGACGAACAGTGCCCAGGTCGCTGCGATGGACAGCACGATCGCCACCACGGCGGTGACGATGAAGGCTCCGGGCAGGGTGTTCAGGCCGAGCTTGTCCAGGATGAACCGCGAGCCGCCACCGCCCACCGCGGACAGCGTCAGCGAGACCACCAGCGCGAGACCCAGACCGGCCAACGCCCCGAGGTCGGCCACCTTGGTCTTCAGGAAGGAGCCAGGTTTGTGCGGTTGGTCCCACTGTTGGGTGAGCGCTTCCCGCAGATTGGCCATCCAGCCGAGGCCCGCGTACAGCGAACCCACGAGCCCGATGATTCCCACCGCCCCCCTGGACGCCAGGGCTTTGGTGATCAGCTCGTTGATCGTGGTTCCCATCGACCCCGGCACCCCTTTGGTGATGCTTTCCTGCAGCTGGCTCAGCAGCTCGGGGTGTCCGGCGAGGACAAAGCCGGCCACCGAAAAACCGACCATTACCAGGGGAAACAGAGCAAGCACACTGAAGTAGGTGATCGCGGCGGCGTAGTAGTCGCCTTTCTGGGCGTTGTAGCGAAGCCCCGCACGCACCAGGTGGTCCAGCCACGGCCGAGCCGCTCGCTGCTTGTCCAGAAAGCTCATGACCTACCGTCGTTCACAACGGACCCCCGAGGAAGCCGACACGCTCGTACACGGTTCGCAACGTCGGCGCCGCGACCGCCCGCGCCCGCTGCGCACCGTTGGCCAGAATTCGGTCGAGCTCGGCGGGATCGTCGAGGTAGGACTGGACAGCCGCCTGGAACGGTACGACAAATTCGGTGAGTACCTCGGCGACCTCAACCTTGAGGTCGCCGTAGCCACGCCCGGTGAAGTCGGTCTCCAGCCCCGCGATGCTCCGACCTGACAACGCCGAGTGAATGGTGAGCAGGTTGCTCACTCCCGCTTTCGCACCGACGTCGTAGCGGATGTCGCGCCCCGCATCGGTCACCGCGGAGCGGACCTTCTTCGCCGAGGCCTTCGGGGTGTCAAGCAGGTCGACGATGCCCGCAGGGCTTGACGCGGACTTGCTCATCTTCGCCGTCGGGTTCTGCAGGTCGTAAATCTTGGCCACGCCGGAAATGATGTGCGGTTCGGGCATTGTGAATGTGGCACCGTAACGCGCGTTGAAGCGTCCGGCCAGATCGCGGGTCAACTCCAGGTGCTGGCGCTGGTCCTCCCCCACGGGTACCCGGTCGGTCTGGTACAGCAGCACGTCGGCGGCCATCAACACCGGGTAGGTGAACAACCCGACCGATGTGCGGTCACTGCCGTAGCGCTGCGACTTGTCCTTGAACTGCGTCATCCGGCTGGCCTCACCGAAGCCGGTGAGGCAGCTGAGCACCCAGGCCAGTTGCGTGTGCTCGGGCACGTGGCTCTGCACGAACAGGGCGGCACGGGTGGGGTCGATACCCATAGCGAGGATTTGCGCGGCCGCCAGCTGTGTGCGCCTGCGGAGTACCGCCGGATCCTGCTCCACGGTGATGGCGTGCAGGTCGACGACGCAGTAGAACGCCTCGTGGTCGTCTTGCAGCGGCGCCCACTGCCGTAACGCACCCAGGTAGTTGCCCAAGTGGAAAGAGTCGGACGTCGGTTGGATGCCCGAGAGCACGCGGGGCTGCGCAGCGTCGGCTACAGGGGTGGACATGGGTGTTCATCCTTCCATGACGAGCCACCGAGCCAGGATCTCGCTTCACGCCGCCCAGCGGTAGCCGACGGTGACGGGCGCGTGGTCCGACCACCGCAGCGCGTGTTCACTGGCGCGTTCCACGTGCGCCCAGCTGGCGGTGGAGGCGAGCTCGCCAGTGACCATGTGGTAGTCGATCCGCCAGCCGGCGTCGTTGTCGAAGGCGCGGCCCCGATAGGACCACCAGGTGTAGGGACCGGCAACCGCGGGGTGCAGCCTGCGCACCACGTCCACCCACCCAAGCTCGGTCAACAACGCGGTGATCCATTCGCGCTCGTGGGGGAGAAATCCTGACGACCGGTGGTTCGTCTTCCAGTTCTTCAGATCGTTCTCGGTGTGCGCGATGTTCCAGTCACCACAGACCACGGCGTGCCGATCCGCGAGCTGGCTCAGGTGGGGCAGAAACGCCGCCATGAAGCGCTCCTTCTCATCCTGGCGGACAGTGTTCACCTCGCCGGAGGGCAGGTACAGGCTCGCGACCGTCACCGCACCGGTCGGTGTGCCGAGATCGACCTCGATGTAGCGGCCACAGTGCTCGAATTCCGGTGCCCCGAAACCGATTCGCACCGCGCTCGGCCTGGTTCGGGTAAGGATGGCGACCCCGTTACGGCCCTTGGCCGACGGCTCGGCGGACTCGACGTGCCAGCCGCCGTCCAGCGCCTCGGCCAACGCGAGCCGCAATTGCTCGTCGTCGGCGCGGGTCTCCTGCAGACACACCGCGTCGACCGGCGTCTGCACCAGCCACTCAAGCAATCCCTTGCGGCTCGCGGCTCGTACGCCGTTGACGTTCACGCTGGAGATGCTCAGTCGGGCAGATTCGGTCACTGGGGAGATCGTAGTGACGGCTATCCGGTGGGCGTCCGGCGCATCCGATCGGCATGCTCCCCGAGCTCGCTGAGCTGCCTGCGGAGCGCGAAGTTCTCCTCGCTGAGCCGAGCCAGGTCGCGGTAGTCCACGCGGAGCCGAACCAGCTCCTCGTAGGCGTAGTCCAGGAACGCGTCGACCGAGTCCTCGCTGTAGCCGCGCCTGCCCCACCGAGCGCGCGGAAACGCAACGTCACGTACTTCTTCCGGGGTCAGACCCATCCGAGTGCCTCTCTGCCAGACGGTAAGCAATAGTGACACGGGACACGCAGAGAATCGGGGACCTTCCCCATTTTGTGATGACTCAGGCGTGGACGGGCTCACGGCGCGGGGACTCGAAGAGTATCGCGCGATCGGTGCGTCGCTGCACGAGCACGGAACCTGCCAGGACAACCAGCCCGGCGATCGCCAGTCCAGAGCCCACGAGGGCCGGGGTGGTATAGCCCAGGCC
>JALYVL010000134.1 GCA_030853285.1 Actinomycetota bacterium
CAGCAGCTCGTAGGTGGCCTTGGACCGTTCGCGGAAGCTGCCGAACATGGTCTCGAACGCCTGGACGAACGCGGCCGCGTCGTTGAGCATCTGCCCGCCGATGATGGTGGACACGCCCTTGGCGGCCAATCCCACCGCTCCGCCGACGACCTTGCGCAGTCCGAAGCCGCCCGCCCGCGCAGGCGCCGAGAGCAATCGGATCATCCGGCCGTCGAGGAAGGACGAAAGCCGTTGTGGTGCATCGAGAAAATCCAGCGCGGAGCGCGAAGGCGGGGTGTCCACCACGACGAGGTCCCACTGGTCGGACGCCGCTAGCTGGCTCAGCTTCTCCATCGCCATGTACTCCTGCGTCCCGGAGAACGAGGTGGCGATGGTTTGGTAGAACGGGTTGCTCAGGATTTGCTCGGCGCGCCCTGGCTCGGCGTTCTCCAGCACCATGTCGTCGAAGGTTCGACGCATGTCGAGCATCATTGCGTGCAGTTCGCCCGGATGGTCCGCTCCGAGGTCGACCCGTTGTGGCGTGTTGGTGAGCTCCGCCACTCCCAATGCTTGCGCCAACCTGCGCGCCGGGTCGATGGTGAGGACCACCGCGCGACGGCCGTGTTCGGCGGCGCGCAAGGCAAGCGCGGCCGCGGTGGTCGTCTTGCCCACCCCACCTGCCCCGCAGACGACGATGACCTTGGTCTTGTTGCTCGCCAGCAGCGCCCCCACATCGAGCGCATGTTGCGCGTCCGCGGCGCTCTGCCTAATCCCCACGTCGCTTCGCTCGCTCACGCGCCCACACCTTGCTCGGCCAAGACCTCGGCCAGCTCGTACAGCGCGCCGAGGTCGACGCCGTCGGCGAGCGCAGGTAACTCCACCATCTCCGCTCCCGCCTTCTCCAACCGTGCTCGGCTGGTCTCCTCGGTGCGCACCCGCGCGGCGTGCTGCACCGTCTCGGTGACCAGACCGGCCACATCGTCGTCGTTGAGCTCCAAACCGCTTGCTTTCAGCCCGCTGCGCAACTGTGCCGCATCGACGTTGCCCTTGGCTGCCGCCGCGAGGGCATCGGCCGCGAGTACGTGTGCGCGGGCTCGGTTGACGATGATCGCGCCGGTGCGCAGCTCGGCGGCATGGAGCTCTTCGATGGCGTCCAATGTTTCCTGCACCGGCAGTTCCTCCAACAACGTCACCAGGTGCACCACCGTCTGCTCGGAGTGCAACAACGAGATCACCCCTTCGCTCTGCGAGCGGATGGGCCCACCCTTGGCGAGGTCGGCCATCGCCCGGGTGACGTCGAGGAAGTTCACCACCCGACCGGTCGGCGGCGCATCCACCACCACCGCGTCGTAGGTGCGGCGGCCGTCCTTCTCGGTCCGGACCACACACTCCTTGATCTTGCCGGTGAGCAAGACGTCGCGCAGGCCGGGTGCCAGGGTCGTCGCGAACTCGATCGCCCCGACCTTGCGCATGGCCCGGCCGGCAAAGCCCAGGTTGTAGAACATGTCCAGGTACTCCAGCAGCGCCGTCTCGACGTCGATGGCCAGCGCGCGCACCTCCCCGCCGTCGGCCGCGACGGCGATTCGCGTCTCCTCGTGGGGAAGTGGCGGGGTGTCGAACATCTGCGCGATGCCCTGGCGTCCTTCCACCTCGACGAGCAACACTTTGCGTCCGCCAGCGGCGAGGGCGAGGGCGAGGGATGCGGCGATGGTGGACTTGCCGGTGCCCCCCTTGCCGGACACGATGTGCAGCCGTGCGGCGCGCGCAGCGGCAGGCCAGTCGGTGCTGCTCGCGGGCGGGGGTGACGTGTCGGTTGCAGGCACGCGCTGCACTCTATGCGCGCCGTAGGGTGGGCGCATGATCACCTGGGAGTACGCCACCGTTCCGCTGTTGACCCACGCGACCAAGCAGATTCTCGACCAGTGGGGTTCGGACGGCTGGGAGCTCGTCGCGGTGCTGCCCGGGCCGACCGGCGAGCAGCACGTCGCGTACCTCAAGCGTCCGTTGTCGTCCTAGGGATCCGCTGTGGCTGACTGGTCTCGGCATCTGGAGTCCCTCGGAATCACTTTGCCCGCTGTCGCGGCACCGGTCGCGGCCTATGTGCCCGCCGTGCTGTCCGGCGCGCACGTCTACACCTCGGGCCAGCTGCCATTCGTGGACGGCGTGTTGGCGGCCACCGGCAAGGTCGGTGCTGCAGTCTCGGCCGAGCAGGCCCACGACCTGGCGCGCAGCTGTGCGCTCAACGCGCTGGCGGCGATCCACGCGCTGGTGGGCATCGACTCCGTGGTGCGGGTGGTCAAGGTCGTCGGGTTCGTGGCCTCGGCTCCCGGGTTCACCGGGCAGCCTGCCGTGGTCAACGGGGCGTCCGAGCTGCTCGGTGAGGTGTTCGGGGACGCCGGGGTGCACGCCCGCTCAGCGGTCGGCGTTGCCGAGCTGCCGATGGGGGCGCCCGTCGAGGTGGAGCTGATCGTGCGCATTCGCTCGTGAGTGAAAGTTGGCGGCCTACCGCACAATTGCACTCACGAGCGCGATAGCGCGCTGCAGGTGCAGCCCGCGGCGTATGTCGCACGGGTGGCCGCTCCACCCGCCGTCCAGGGCCGCCAGGAACTCGCCGAGCATCACGGCGTAGCACTCGGTGGCCGGGGTTTCCCTGCTGCTGAGCTCGAGGTAGCCCTCATTGCCGTGCAGGGCCAGCTGGAAGACGGTGGGCTGTATCGGCGTTCGCAGGGAAAGCGTCGCCGTGCTCCGCGCGCCGTCAACGTGGTCGAGCGTCACTTGCCAGGTGTCGGACGGGCCGTCATGCCGGGCCAGCGCGACGTCGGTGATCGTGCCCAGTGCGGCGTCGAGCAGATCCAGCACGTGCGGGCCCACGTCGAACAAGGCACCCTGCTCTTGCCGCCAGGGCGACGCCGCGTAGGGCCCGCCGAGTGCCGCCCCGGACAGCCACATCGCGCTGCCCGCCGCCCACCGGTGCTGCGCTGCTTCGTTGAGGAAGCTCCGGGTCTCCGTGGCGAACCTCCTGGTCAGCAGCACAATAGAGCCCACGCCCGCGGCCTGCACCACCTCGGTCAGCTCCTCAGCCTCGGCCAGTGACCCTGCAATGGGCTTGTCCAGGATGAGGTGCTTGCCCGCCTGCGCCGCTTGGATCGCCAAGGGTGCTTGTACCGCTGGGGGCACCGCGAAGGCGACGGCGTCCACTGCGTGCAGCAGTGCGGGGTAGCTCGCGAACACCGGCAGGCCGAGTTGCCGGGCGGCCTGGGGTCGCCGCGCCCACACGCCGGTGAGCTCCACCCCGGGATGGGCCTGCAGTGCGGGGGCATGGGTGCCGCCGGCCCACGGTCCGGCACCCACCAGTCCTACGCGCATGGTCGACAAGGCTAGTGCTCATGGTCGCCCACTGCTCCGGACGTAGCATCAGAAATGTGACCCAGCCGACGACCGCTGTTGCTCCCACCCGCGACGCCGCCACCATTGCCGTGCTGCGCGAGGGCACGGTGGGGATGGAGGTCTTTTTGATGCACCGGGTGACGGGGATGGCCTTCGCCGGAGGGATGACGGTGTTTCCCGGCGGGGGCGTGGATGCGCGGGACACCGAGACCGACCTCACCTGGGTGGGGCCTACACCAGCGTGGTGGGCACAATGTTTCGGGTGTCCGGAGGACACCGCCGCCGCTTTGGTGTGCGCGGCGGTGCGGGAGACGTTTGAGGAGTGCGGCGTGCTGCTTGCCGGGCCCACGCCGGACACCGTGGTGGGCGACACCTCCGAATACGGGCCCGCGCGGGCCGCCCTGGTGGCGAAGGAGTTGTCGTTTGCGCAGTTTCTCGCCGGGGAAGCACTGGTGCTCCGTGCGGATCTGGTGCGGCCGTGGTCGCACTGGATCACCCCTGAGGCCGAGCCGCGTCGCTACGACACCCGCTTCTTCGTGGCCGCCCTACCGGACGGGCAGATCGCGGACGGGGCGACGACCGAGGCTTCGCACGCGGAGTGGCAGCGGCCGCAGGAGGCGATTGCCGAGTGGCGTGGTGGCGTTCGAGCGCTGCTGCCCCCGACCTGGGTCACCCTCACCGAGCTGGACGCCTGCGGCGACGTCGCCGGAGTGCTGGCGGCCGAGCGGACCATCGTCCCGGTGATGCCCAGCCTGGTCAACGACGGTGACGGGTTTCGCGTGAGTTTTCCTGGCGACGAGGGGTTTCCCACCCACCTGGGCCACGCCAGGAGCGCACAGTGACGCACCCCGCCTACGGGCAGCTACGTCAGGTCACCCCCGGCGCAGCGGTACTGCTGTGTGACAACCCATCGGTGATGACCCTGGACGGCACCAACACCTGGATACTGCGGGTGCCGGGCAGCGAGCAGTGCGTGGTGGTCGATCCCGGGCCCGACGACGAGGCGCACCTGCGGCGAGTGGCCGAGGTCGGCGACGTGGTGGCCACCCTGCTCACCCACGGCCATGTTGACCACGCCGCAGGCGCCAAGCGGTTCGCCGAACTGACCCGCTCGTCGGTCCGGGCCGTCGATCCCGCGCACCGGTTGGGCTCGGAGGGGTTGACCGAGGGCGAGGTGATCGCCGCCGCCGGCGTTGAGATCCGGGTGCTGGCCACGCCGGGGCACACCGCCGACTCGGTGTGCATGGTGCTCGACGGCGACGGCGAACACGGCAGCGTGCTCACCGGGGACACCGTGCTGGGACGCGGCACCACGGTGATCGCCCCGCCGGACGGCGCGCTCGGGCCTTACCTGGACTCCCTGCGCCGGCTGGCCGAGCTGCCCGACGGCGCCGCCGTGCTGCCGGGGCACGGGCCCGAGCTGCCCGACGCTCCCGCCGCGGCCCGGCAGTACCTCGCGCATCGTGAACAGCGGCTGGCGCAGGTCCGGGCAGCGTTGGTCCAGTTGGGCGCCGATGCCACGGCGCGCCAGGTGGTGGAGGTGGTCTACGCCGACGTGGATCAGGCGCTGTGGCCGGCCGCCGAGTGGTCCGTGCGGGCGCAGCTGCGCTTTGTGCGTGAGAGTTGCCGGTAGGCCGCCAACTTTCACGCACAAGCCAGCGGCATACGGTCGGGGCATGCATCCACCGCAGACGCCGGTCCCTCCCTTCCGTGCCGACCACGTC
>JALYVL010000135.1 GCA_030853285.1 Actinomycetota bacterium
CGGGCGAGCATCGCAGCCCGCGATGGGCGTGCCTTCGTCGGCAAAAGCCACGGTTCCGGTTGCCGCATCGGGTCCGACCTTCGCGAACAGCAGGACGCCGTCGACACCAACCCCGGCGTTCGGCGAGCTCGCCACTGTCGTGACGGTTGCCGCCAATTCGGGAGTGGGTACCGCGCTCGCGGGAGCCGCGATGACCGCGGCCGAGACCGCGAGCGCTGCGGCGGATGCGACAACTGCCGCGGCACGCCCCGCCGTCAGGGACGGACGCGGTCCTGACCGGAGAAATTCCTGCATAAATGCCCCCTGTGACTGTGTTTGTGCGCACACTATTTCATCGGGCCTACACGACGACGTGACCGGCCTCGACATGCGGTGGAATCGCTCGGGTCGGCCGCAGCCAACCGGGTAGCCACGACGGCGGCGCGTCCACCGCACCGTCCAACACGCCCCCGGCCGGGTCGTCGTCGAACCCACCCGCGCGCACCAAGTCCTCCCCGGGGCGCCAGACCTCCCGCACCACCAGCGCACACAGCGCGAGCACCGCGAGGTCGCGCAGCACGACAGCCCCGGTAAAGTACTGCTCCGGCAGTCCCTTGTTCGAAACGCCGAGGTAGTAGAACATCCGCGGCACCCAGACGAAGGCGTCGAGCAGCATCCACCCGAGCAACAGCCGAGTGCGCGGCACCGCGAGCACCGCCAGCGGCACCAGCCACAGCGAGTACTGCGGGCTCCACACCTTGTTGGTGAGCAGAAATCCCGCCAACAGCAGGAAGCACAGTTGCGCCACCCGGGGCCGGCGCCGTGCCGTCAATCCCAACCATGCGACACCTGCACAGACCGCGAGGAACAGTGCCAAACTCACAGCATTGAGCGCCGTTGGGGCCTGACCCTGCGCCAACGACCCGTCGAAGCCGCTCCATCCCGTGAACGACGTGATGACGTTGTAGATCGAGTCCGGGTCCGCGCCGCGCACCGCGTTCAGCCGGAAGAACTCCTTCCAGCCCGCCGGGAACAGCGCGGCGATCGGGGCGTTGACGGTAAACCACGCCAAGGCGCCGCCGACGGCCGCGCGCACCCACTGGCTCTGCTTGCCCTTGGCCAGATCACCGCTGCGCAGGCTGAGCACCAGCAGCGGTCCGAGCAGCAGCAGTGGATACAGCTTGGCGGCTCCGCCGATACCCAGCAGCACCCCGGCGAGCAGCGGTCGCTTCCGAGCCCAGGCCAGCAGCCCCGCCGCGGCCGCGGCCGTCGCCAGGGCATCAAAGTTGGTGAAGACGTGCACGATGACCAAGGGCGACATGGCCACCAGCGCCGAATCCCACACCCGCCTGCGGGCCACCAGCGCCGTCGCCCACACCGTCACCAACCAGGCCAACGCCAGGCCGAGCGCGACGACGTTGAAGTACAGCACCACCTCGATGGCTCCCGGCACCAGACTGCGCTGGGCCAGCGAGTACCACGCCTTGGCCACCGCCATCGACGCGTACTGGTAGAGCCCCGTGGCCACCGGGTACTCCATGTGGCGAACTTGCTGTTGGGGTGTGCCGGGGTCCTCCACCCACGAGCTCTTGTACGGAAAAGCGCCCTCGTTCAAGTGCTCGGCGCCGTACAGCGGAATGGTGTCGGAGTAGCACATGGCGAGGTACTGGCGTCCGTTGCTCCAGTCCAATGTCGACGGCGAACCGGTCTGCTGCAGGCACGGTGCTTTGGCGAACCAGCCCAAGGCGAGGAACACCGCTGCCAGCAACAGGATGACCCGGAGCGGCGTGAAGAACCCGGCACGGCCGATCAACGCATGCCTGCCGACCGGGCCGCCGAAGATGTCCGACGCCTGCGCCGCCGTGGGGTCCTCCAGCGTGGGGGCCACGCGATCCGGGCCCAGGGTCAGCGTGCTGAGGTCCCGGTCCACCCGGGCGGGAGCGACACGCTCGCGGAAGTCAGCGGACACCGCGACGACACTACGCAGGCGATCCGGTGCTCCGCTTCCCTGCCGTGCCCGCACGGGCCATACTGCGACAACGGTGACCGACGTCACAAACTCATCAAGAATGCAGAGGAATACATGAACCTACGCCGAGTGGCCTGCGCGATGGGGCTGGCTGTCGCCACCATCGCCGCCACCCCAGCAGTTGCCTCCGCCGGGACCACGCCTGCCGACGCCACCACTGACTACTACGTCGCCCTCGGCGACTCGCTGTCCGTCGGGTACCAGCCCATCGGACCTGACCACGCCGGCGTCGAGACGGACATGGGCTATACCGACGACCTGTACACGCAGCTAAAGGCCCGTGACGCGAACCTGGTCTTGGTGAAGTTGGGCTGCTCAGGCGAGACAACCACCTCGATGCTCCACGGGCACACCGGCTCTACGCTGGGCGCCTGCAAGAACTACCAAGGCGATTATTCCCAGGTCGACGCGGCCGTGGCCTTCCTCAATGCTCACCCCGGTCACGTGAAGTACGTGACGAACGACATCGGCGCCAACGACGTCGACAGGTGCGCCACGGCCGCCGGGATCGACGTTGCCTGCGCGGTCCAGGGCATCGCGACCCTCTCCGCCAACCTGCCCCAGATCCTTGGCCGCCTGAAGGCGGCAAGCGGCCCCGCACCCATCACCACCGGCATGAACTACTACAACCCGCTGCTCGCCTCCTACCTCACCGGTAGCAAAGGAATGTTCCTCGCGGCCGTGTCATCGTTGGCGGACTTCATCGTGAACACCATCGAGGAGAACGAGTACAGGGCATTCGGATGGGGCGTCGCGGATGTCTCCGGTGCGTTCCAAAGCTACGACTACTTCACGCAAAAGACACTGCCCCCGCCGGTGGGCACGGTTCCGCTGAACGTGTACAACATTTGCACGTTGACGTGGATGTGCACGCTGCAGAACATCCACGCGAACAACGCCGGCTATCAGGTCATCGCCAACGCCTTCGCCGCCGTGCTTCCCAAGGTGACGGTTCCCGCCTAGGGCACACAACCCAGCGGCAGACCCGTGCCGGGGAAGCACTTCGCCGGCGGCGGCTTCGAGAGGGTGGTCGTCGCTGGCACGCGGGCACTCGTCGTCGGCGGTGGCGGAGTCGTCGTCGGGAAGGCCTCGGTGGTTGTCGGCTGCACAGTCGTCGGCTGCACAGTCGTCGGCTGCACAGTCGTCGGCTGCACAGTCGTCGGCTGCTCGTACGTGTTCGTGGTCGGCGGGGGCTGGTAGTAGGTGGTCGTGCGTCGCGGCGCGACGTAGGTCGTCTCGGCCGGCACTCCACCCGAGCCCCCGTTGATCGCCGGCGCGTTCGGGAACGTCTCTTTAGGAGTCCCCTGCAACGCGCCGTCCATCGCCGTTTTCCAGATGTCGGCGGGGACGCCGGAGCCGTAGATAATGCTGCCGCCGCTGTTCTTGATAGCCCCCCCATCGGTCGTGCCCACCCACACCGCGGTCGACAGCGACGGGGTGTAGCCGACCATCCAGGCATCGCGGTTGCTGCCGGTGTCCCCTAATTGCGAAGTTCCGGTCTTGGCAGCCGACTCCCGTCCACCCGCGAGGTTGTGGCTGCGCGAGTATCCGGCGATCGGCTCCATAGCGGCGGTCACGTTCTTGGCTACGGCGGGGTCGATCGTCTGCTTTCCGGCCGGTGCGCCGCGATCCAGCAGGACCGTGCCGTCCGAGGTCACCACCTTCTGCACGAAGTACGAGTCGTGCTGCATCCCGTCGGCGGCGAAGGTCGCATAGGAGGCCGCCATGTCGATGGGCCGCACCTCGTACTGGCCGAGGCCGATGCCCGCGTTGGGCGGGCTGCCGTCCTTGTTCACCAGGGTCTTGGTTCCGTCCGGAAACTCCAACGGGATGCCGGCAGCGTGCGCGGTATCCGCCACCACCTGCGGGCCGATGTCCGCGGTGAGCTGGAAGAACACGGTATTCAGCGACATCTTCAGTGCGGTCGCCAGGGAACAGCGGCCGCAGGATTCTCCGTCCGCGTTGGAGATCTTCTGCCCGTCGATGGTCTGCGGAGACGACCCGTCATAGGTGCGGCTCAACGGAATCCCCTTTTTCAGCGCGGCCGCCAGCTCGAACACCTTGAACGATGATCCGGGTTGCAGGCTCGTGGACTGTGCGTAATCGAGGCCCGTACCGCTGTCACCGCCGTAGTAGGCCCGGACCGCGCCGTTGTGCGGATCCGTCGACACCACCGCCGACCGAAGATTTGGCGGCTGCGAGGCCAGGGTCTGCTGCGCCCCGTCGACGGCCGCCTGCTGGGCTTTGGGGTCAATGGTGGTGGTGATCTGCAGTCCTTCGGTGGCCAACTGCTGCTCACTCACCCCGGACGTGCCCAGCTCCGCCTTGACCTGCCGGACGATCAATCCGTTCGGCCCCTGGTTGCCCGTCGACACGTCGGCGTCTACCGGCGGCAGCACCTTGGGATACACCTGAGTCGCCCGGTCGTTGGGCGAGAGCCAGTTCTGCGACACCATGCCGTCGAGCACATACGTCCAGCGCTGCTGTGCCGCTTCCGGATGATCGGTCGGATCGAGCGCGCTGGGACTGCGGATGGACGCGGCAAGGACGGCGCCCTCAGCCACGGTGAGGTCCTTCGTCGACTTGCCGAAGTAGGTCTTGGCCGCGGCGGCGATGCCGTAAGAGCCGCGGCCGAAGTAGATGGTGTTGAGGTAAGCGGCCAGGATGTCGTCCTTGGACGTCTGCCTGGCCAGCTTGGTGGAGGTGACCAACTCTTTGAGCTTGCGGGTCAACGTCTGGTCGTCGCCGGTCAGGGCATTCTTGACGTACTGCTGGGTGATGGTGGACCCGCCCTGGCGGTCGCCGCCGGTGACGTCGTTCAGCGCGGCGCGGGCCGTACCCGATACGGAGAACCCGGGGTTGCTGTAGAAGCTGCGGTCCTCGGCGGAGAGCACCGCGAAGCGCACGTGGGTGGGGACGTCGGAGATGGTGACGTCGGTGCGGTTTCCCTCGGGGGGCACCAGACGTGCCAGCTGGGTCTTGCCGTCCTGGGCGAAGA
>JALYVL010000136.1 GCA_030853285.1 Actinomycetota bacterium
CAGCGCGGTGATGGTGGGCGTGGCACCCAGGCCCAGCAGCGGGATCAGCAGGCCGAACAGCGCGAAGGAGGGGATGGTCAACATGGCACCGGTGAGGGCGAGCGCGAAGTTGGTCGCCGCGGTGTGACCCTCGACGATGATGCCGAGCCCGATTCCGAGGACGGTGCCGATAGCGACCGCGATCAACACGATCTGGGCGTGCTCGATGACGAGCGGAAGGATGTCCGGCCATCGCTGGGAGAGGTATTCAGTGAAGGTCACGCTGTCCTCCTCCGGTGCGCCAGGGCATCGTGCTGCCGGTAGACGTTACGGGCTCGGCGGCCAAGAACGGCGCTGACACGTCTGGACGGACTCTCGCCCGCACGCGCCATGTCCACGTCGTGATGACCGGCTAACGAAAGTTACCCGCTGCTAGCGTGCGTGGCACCGGCGCAGAGAGGTAACCAGAGATGCTGTTCAACCCCAACACCTACGATCCGACCCACCTTGATGCGGAGTCGCGCAGGCTGCTGCGCGCCACCATCGACTGGTTCGAGGCCCGCGGCAAACAGCAGCTCATCGCCGATGACCTCAGCGGCGTCTGGTACACGGAGTTCCTCGATTTCGTGAAGCGGGAGAAGCTGTTCGCCACCTTCCAGACCCCGGCCAGAGAGGCGGACGGTGACCCGAACAAGCGCTGGGACGCCACCCGCAACGCCGCGCTCAGCGAGGTGCTCGGTTTCTACGGGCTGCAGTACTGGTACGCCTGGCAGGTCACCATTCTGGGCCTCGGCCCGATCTGGATGAGCAACAACGCCGACGCCAGGGCCAAGGCGGCAGGGCTGCTTGACGACGGTGCAGTCTTCGCATTTGCGCTCTCGGAGAAGGAACACGGCGCGGACGTGTACTCCACCGATATGGTGCTCACTCCCGCCGGTGACGGCTTTACCGCGACCGGCGACAAGTACTACATCGGCAATGGCAACGTCGCGGGCATGGTGTCAGTGTTCGGTCGGCGGGCGGATGTCGAGGGTCCCGACGGCTACGTGTTCTTCGCCGCGGACAGCCAGCACCCGAGCTTCCAGCTGGTCAAAAATGTGGTTGCCTCGCAGATGTTCGTCAGTGAGTTCCGACTACAGGACTACCCGGTGCGCGCGCAGGACATCCTGCACAGCGGGCCTGCCGCGTTCAGTGCCGCGCTGAACACTGTCAACGTCGGCAAGTTCAATCTGTGCACCGGTTCCGTCGGTATCTGCGAGCACGCGTTCTACGAGTCCATCACCCACGCGCACCATCGCATCCTCTACGGCAACCCGGTCACCGATTTCCCGCACGTGCGGGCCGGCTTCGTGGACGCCT
The DNA here is from genome assembly GCA_030853285.1 of Actinomycetota bacterium. Taxonomy (GTDB): domain Bacteria; phylum Actinomycetota; class Actinomycetes; order Mycobacteriales; family Mycobacteriaceae; genus X156. The sequence goes on from JALYVL010000136.1 coordinate 1,339, forward strand.
ACGCGCGGCTGATTGCGATGAAGTTGTTCAGCGACCGGGCCGTGGACTACTTCCGCACCGCGGGACCGGACGACCGCCGGTACCTGCTGTTCAATCCGATCACCAAGATGAAGGTGACCACCGAGGGCGAGCGGGTGATCGACCTGCTCTGGGACGTGATCGCGGCCAAGGGCTTCGAGAAGGACACCTACTTCAAGATGGCCAGCCGCGACATTCGTGCGCTGCCCAAGCTCGAGGGCACGGTGCAGGTCAACCTGGCGCTGGTGCTGAAGTTTATGCCCAACTACCTGTTCCGGCCGCAGGACTACCTGCCGGTGCCGAGCCGCCATGATCCGGTGGATGACGGCTTCTTCTTCCGACAGGGCGCGGCGCGGGGACTGGGCAAGGTCACCTTCCACGACTGGCGGGCGGCCTACCAGCAGTTCGACCACATCCCGAACGTCGCGCGATTCACCGAGCAGGCGCAGGGCTTGGTCACCTTCCTGACCGAGTGCGCCCCAGACGCCGAGCAACAGGCCGATCTGGATTTCATGCTCGCCGTCGGCCAGCTGTTCACCCTGGTGGTCTACGGCCAACTCATTCTCGAGCAGGCGGGGCTGACCGCACTCGAGGGTGATGTCATCGACCAGATCTTCGACGTCTTGGTGCGCGACTTCTCCGCCTACGCTGTGGCGCTGCACGGCAAGGTCTCCTCCACCAGCGAACAGCAGGCATGGGCGTTGCGGATTATTGGCAAGCCCGAGGTTGACGGCACCCGGTTCGGCCGGATCTGGGACCAGGTCGCCGGACTGACCGATGCCTATGAGATGAAGGCCTGAGCCGGCGCGGTACCGTCACACCCAGGTCACCACCGTCGAGGGGACACCCATGGTTGCCACCGTCAAGCAGGTTGACAGCGACACGATCGCCGAGGTGCTGCGCATCCGGCACGCCATCGATCCTGCGGCGTCTGGGAACGAGGTCGACGACGGCGAGGCGCATCCCTGGATCGCACTGCTTCGTGGTTTCGGCCATCAAGACGTGATCGATGCGGTGTGGGCGCACTACACGCGCGAGGCGCGCGCCGTCTGGCCCGCCGACGTGATTGCGCGGATGGAGGCCCTCGCCGCCGGCAGGCAGCACGACGCGTTGCCGGCTAAACAAGCAGCGCAAGAAGAGCAGGCGGACTGGTCGCTGGAGGACAAGGCGGCATGGAGCGTCGCCTGGGACTTGGCGGTCGGCCGCGGAGCGACGGTGCGCAAGGCACGAGCGGACGCCGACGAGACGCATCCCGAGCCCGCGCCGGAACCCGAGCCGGAGGCCGAGCCTGATACGGACGACGGGCCGGACACCGACGGCGAGGCTGAGCATGGGTCCGAGGCCGAACCCGACACAGAATCCGAACCCGACACAGAATCCGAGTCCGACGCAGGGCCCCGAGGGGCCGGGTCGCACCGCTCAGACGCTTGAGCGCTGGGCTCGGCGCCGCTCCCACGGCGTCACCAGAAACGTCAACGCGTATAGGCCGGTCGCCATGGCTACGATGGCGAAACTCGGCGGGAGCCGCGGAAACTGGTAGCTCCCCAGCAGCCCGAGCACCATCGACGTCACCGCCAAGCCTGGAGCCAGCGCCAACGCCACAAAGGGGCGGTCGGTCAGTCGCATCGCCGTGCCGGCGGGGGCGGCGAGCAGGCCTAACAGCAGCAGTGCGCCGACCGCCTGGGTTGCCTCCGCGGCCGTGGCACCGACCACAGCAAGAAACCCGACACCCAGCATCCGCACGGGAACGCCAGCGGCCGCAGCAACCGCCTCGTCAATGCTGGCGAACAGCAACGGCCGGGCGATGAGCAGCAGCACCACCACCAGCGCACCCGCCACCGCGGCGGCCGTGCACGCTGTGGCGCCGCTCAACCCGAAGATCGACCCGAAGAGCACGCTGACGCCGACGCTGCCGTTGGTGCTGGACTTCCCACTGGCGGTGTAAACCGACAATGCAAGCACGCCGATCCCGAGTACCCAGGCAAAGACCGTGCCGATCACCACGTCGTCGGCGCGTCCGCGGTTGCCGAGCACGCCGAGCACCACCCCCACTCCTACGGTGGCGGCAACGAGCCCGATCCGGGCATCGACCCCGAAGGCCAGCGCGACCAGCGCCCCGGTGAACGCGACGTGACTGAGCGCGTCGCCGGTGAAGATCTGGCTGCGCAACACCATGAAGTATCCGATCAGCCCGGACAACGCCGCGACCGGAATTCCGGCGAGCAATGCGTGCTGCATGAACGGCTCGAACATCAGTGACCGCCCAACAACTTTCGTCCCCCAACGGCCGCCAGGTACACCACGAAGGCGATGGACGTGAGGAAGAAGCCGACGGGATAATCGATGAAGTACGCGAGAAACAGCGCCAGCCAGGTGATCGCGACACCGAGTAGAACGGTGAGCACGATGCTGCGCAGCGGGCTCGGGGTGAGCCGCTGCCCTGCGGCCGCCGGCACCACCAGCAACGCGAACACCAGCAAGGTGCCGGTGATCTGGCTGGCCTCGGCGGCGGCCACCCCGAGCAGCACCAGGAAGCCGAGGGACAACGCCCGGACGGGTACGCCCCGCGCCCCAGCGACCCCGGGGTCGACCGAGGCGAACAACAGCGGCCGCGCCAGCACCGCCAGCACCGCGAGCGCCACGGCGGCGGCGGCGAGCAACACCAGTACCTGCTGCGTGGTGATGCCGAGAAAGCTGCCGAACAGCAGGGCGTTCACGCTGGCGAGAAAGCCACCGTGGAGGCTGAGGAACAGAAACCCGCAGGCCAGGGCGAATGCTTGGACGGTGCCCGTCACCGCCGACTGCTCACCGAGACCGGCGGGCACGGCGGCGATCAACAGCGCGGCAACCATGGCGAAGACGAACAGGCCGTAAGTGGCACTCGCGCCGACCAGCACGGCACCGGCCGCCCCGGGGAACCCGACCACCGCCAGGGTGTGTCCGGCGAAACTCTGCTTGCGCAGCACCATGAACCAGCCGACCCCTCCGCTGAGTACGGCAACGATGGTGCCCGCCCGAAATGCGTTGACCATGAAGGGGAACTGCAGCACTTGGCGAACGTCGGACACCAGGTTCCAGCTCAGCTGCGGGTCCATCAGTGGCGGGGGTGGTGCAGGGCAGGCGCTTCGGGCTGGCCGACGACGACCAGCCGCCCGTCGGAGGTGCGTAGTACCTCGATCGGGGTGCCATAAAGGCTGCTCAGCGTCTCCCCCGTGATGACCTCCTGGGCACTTCCTGCGGCCGCGCCGTGCTGTCCGAGGTACACCACCTGGTCGAGGTAGCTCAGGATCGGGTTGACGTCATGCGCGACCATCACCACCGTGACGTCCGCGGTGCGGCAGATCCGCGACACCAAGGCGGCGATCGCGGCTTGGTTGGGCAGGTCCAAGCTGTCCAAGGGCTCGTCGAGCAGCAGCAGCTGGGGCCGCGAAACCAGCGCCTGGGCGATGAGCAGTCGCTGTTGCTCCCCGCCGGAGAGCCTGCCGATCGGGCGGTGGGAGTAGTCCTGCGCGCCCACCAGCTCGATCACTTCCTCGACCTGCGCGGCGGCAGCCCGTGCCCGGCCGCTGAACCGGCGCGCTCCGGGCAGCGGAACCCCCCAGCGG
>JALYVL010000137.1 GCA_030853285.1 Actinomycetota bacterium
GGCCGGGGCGCGATGGTGGCGATCGAGCTGGTCCGCCCCGGGACGACGACGCCGGACCCGGAGGCGACTGCCACCGTGGCGAAGGCGTGCCTCGCGGAGGGACTGGTGGTGCTCACCTGCGGGACGTACAGCAACGTGCTGCGATTCCTGCCGCCGCTGGTGATGCCGGAGCATCTGCTGGCGGAGGGACTGGCGATCCTGGAGCAGGTGTTCGCCGGCCTCGGTACCGTCCCGCAGGCCCCGAGCACCGTTGTCAGCACCCCGGCCTGAGCATCAGCTAGCTGGAACGACTCGCAGCGGCGCGTGGGCAAACTCGGCGATGCCGTGCGCGGGTGCCACTGCGGCCCGAAAACCCAGCACCTCGGCCGCCCGCGCGGGATCGGCCACCACATGGCGGACGTCACCGGAGCGGTACTGCCCGGTGGTCACCGGGTCCTGACCACCGTGTGCTCGGGCCAAGGTCGCGGCCACCTCGCCGATGGTCACCGGGGTGCCGGAGCAGACGTTGAACGCCTGGAAACCCCGCAGCCCGGCTTCCACCGCCAGGCGGTTGGCCTGCGCGACATCGGAGACGTGCACGAAGTCGCGGGCCTGGCCACCGTCCTCGAACACCCGTGGCGCCTGCCCGGCCTCCAGTGAGGAACGGAAGATCGCGGCCACCCCGGAGTAGGGGGTGTCGCGCGGCATGTGCGCGCCGTAGACATTGTGGTAGCGCATGGCGGTCACGGAACCTCCGGTCGCCAGGGTCCAGGCCAGGGCGTAGTTCTCCTGCGCCAGCTTGCTGGCCGCATAGGTGCTGCGCGGGCGCAGGGGCGCGTCCTCGTCCACCAAAGCCCAGTGCACCCGCTGGTCACCGTGCGGGCAGTCGCTGTCGAAGATTCCTGCGTCGAGATCTTCTCGCCGCCGGGGCTCCGGTTGGACGTCACCGTGCTGCGGGCACACGTAGCGGCCAGACCCGTAGACCACCATCGAAGAAGCGAGCACGAGCCTGTCGACCCGCGCCTCGGCCATCGCCGCCAGCAGCACCGCCGTACCGAAGTCGTTGTGCGTGGCGAACGCCGGTGCATCGGCGGCATCGACTCCGGCGCCGACCATGGCCGCCTGGTGGCAGACCACGTCGACGTCCTGCAGTGCTTCGGCCAGCGCGTCCTCGTCGCGGACGTCCAGGCGACGAACACCCTCCGGGGTCGCTGCCCCCTCCCCGTGCGCCAGCGGCACCATCGCGTCCACCGGCACCACGTCATGGCCGGCGTCGTTCAGGGCTGTCCAGATGTGCCCTCCGATGAATCCGGCTGCGCCCGTGAGCAGTATCCGCATGCAGCAGAGGTTAGCCGGAGCTACCCTGTCCAGCCCCGCTGCCGACGAGAACGCCCAATCGGGGCCGGCGGGCGTCTCGACCACCCCATTCGGGCAGTCTCGATCTCCTGGTCAGGCCGGCGATGTGCAGAAGGTCCGCCGGTAGTCGCTGGGGCTGACGCCGAGGGCGCGGCGGAAGTGGTGGCGCAACAGGGCGGCGGTGGCAAACCCGCAGCGGTGGGCGACCTGGTCGACGTCCAGGGTGGTGTCCTCGAGCAGACGCTGGGCATGCAGGACGCGCTGGGAGGCGAGCCATTGCACCGGTGTCGTGCCGGTTTCCGCGGCGAAACGTCTGGCGAAGCTCCGGGTCGACATGTGCGCACGTGCCGCCAGGTCGGTGACGGTGTGCGCCGCGTCGAGGTTGGCCACCAGGTAGGCGAGGACAGCACCGAGTCCGTCGCTGCTGCACTGCGGTATCGGTCGCTCGATGTACTGGCGCTGGCCGCCGTCGCGCTGCGGGGGCACCACCATTCGCCGTGCGATCGTGTTGGCTGCCGCACTACCCAGCTCCCGGCGGACCAGGTGCAAGCACGCATCGATGCCCGCCGCCGTACCCGCACTGGTGATCAGCGCGCCGTCGTCGACGAACAGCACGTCCGGATCGATGACGGCCGCCGGGAAGCGCTCCTGCAGCTCGTCCACGTGCCGCCAGTGGGTGGTGCACTTGCGTCCGTCGAGCAGGCCTGCCGCGCCCAGGATGAACGCTCCCGAGCAGACACTGAGCAGGATCGCGCCGCGCTCGGCCGCACGCCGCAGCGCGTGGATGACCTCCGGTGGGTACTCCGCACGGGTGCGCGCCGCGGGCACCGCGACCAGATCCGCATCATCGAGACCGTCCAGGCCGTACGGCGGAACCACTTGTGCGCCGACAGTACTGCTCAAGGCCTGGCCAGCCTCAGGACCGCAGACCCGAAACTCGAACGGCGGCACACCCTCCTCGGTGCGATCGATGCCGAAGACCTCGCACACCACACCGAACTCGAACATCGCGAGGTCATCGACCAACAGCACGGCCACCGTACGAAGCATCCCTCCAGCATACTGGCCGAATATGGTCGATGTCGGTCAGAACAGCCACTGTTGTCTGCAATTGAACGAGCAGATACTTTCTGCCATGACCCCACTCGTCGTCGCCTTCGTCGTCATCCTCACCCTCGCCGCGCTGCTACGGCTCGCCCACCGCCGCGGTGTCGCGCACTTCCGGCTCGAACAGTTCCGCCCCGCGGCGCCGCTGGCCGGCGTGCTGCCTCGTGATCGGGACGCGCAACGTCAGTACAGCGACCTGCGCGCCATGTACGACCACGCCGCTCGGTGACCGCGGCCAGCCGGTCGTGCTCCCCGATGGGAAGCCGACGCCGACCACCGGGAAACACTGCACTAACGGTCTGCTCTTTATGGGTTCCCGAACGGTGTCGACAAGTCGCCGATGCCAACAGCGCGCGGATACGCATACGGGCCGGGCCTCCGCCATGGAGGCCCGGCCCGATACGCCAGGGAAAGCTGGTGCTGCTCAGCTGATGCCGGCAACTTCCTTCGCGATCCCCGCCAGCCTGGTCTGCGTCGCCGAGACCACACCGGTGCGGTTCTTGGTGGCCTCTTCGTAGCTGATGATCGTCCGGAGGTCCGCCGGCGAGTCCAGCTTCTTCACCGCGGTCACCGCGTCACCAATGCTCAGCTTGTCGTAATTCTTGATTGGCAGCTCCGAGGAGTCGACCGAACCGGTGGCCACCCGAACCTCGTGCACATCCTTGGCGGTGTCCTCGGCGCCATCACGACGGGCGACCTGCTCGGCCTGGGCCAGTCCAGCCTTGCCGCCTGCGGCAATGGTCTGCTTCGCCGCGTCCTTGAGTTGCGTTGCCTTCTCAGCCACGTCCTCGACGGCATCCTCGGCCCGGCCACGGCTCTGCTTCACGGTGGCCACCGCGCGGTTGACCCCGTCTGCGGACCAACGCGCCGGGGCGTTCACGATGCGGCTGGCGGTGCCGGCAACGGCCTGGAACGGGGTGGCGCGCAACGCCGTGGGACCTCCGAGCGCCTCTTCGGCCAGTACCGTGCTGAGCCAGTCGATGGTGGCCTCGTGGGCCGTCTCCAGCCGCTCCGCGAGTCGGCGCACCTTGGTGTTGTCGGCGGTGGTCGCGAGCACCTTCAGGTAGCGCGCCCGGTCGAAGAGCTGGTGCTCCAGGGCCAAGTCCTCCAGCAGCGCGCCGTCCAGCGGCTCGGCCTGCTCGATGACCGTCTTCAACAACGCCGTAAGGCGGCCGATTAGGGGGGAGACGACGTCGGGCACTCCGCCGAGGTCACGCAGCGTGGTGGCGATGCGCTTGCTGCGGTCGCGCGCGTTGAGCTCGTTTTGGCCGAGTTCGCGGCGCACGGCGTCGGTGCGGGCCTGCGCCTGGCGGGCCTGGGCGATCTGGGCCTCGGTCTGAGTGAGCTGCAACAGGGTGCGCAGCTGGGTGATGAGCTTGCTGGTGTCATGGTTGGACACGGGGATCGGTTCCTCTCGGTAGGAAAGTGGCTCGTTCGCCGTTGGTCTCGACTACTGCCCTCAACGGTAGGTGCTGCCCCGGCGCGGATGCACGGCTCAGTGGTAAACGCCACTGGTGGCCCGGTGGCGGGAATAGGACCGAAAGCGGGGCGTAACGCCCGATCAGGGCAGCGTGATCGGCAGTTGGACGCCGTCGTGCACCTGCGCGCATGCGCAGTCCCGCTCAATCTGTGCCGCTGCGATGGCCGCGCGCACAAGGTCTTTCAGCGGTCCGATGTTGCGGGCGAACTCCTCGAACACGTCGACCGCGCGCACCCCCGATCCTGCGTCGATGCCCGCGTCCAAGTCGGTCACCAATGCTATTGCTGCGTAACACATCGCCAGCTCGCGGGCCAGCACCGCCTCGGGGTGACCGGTCATGTTCACCAGGCTCCACCCCTGCGCGGCAAACCACTGACTCTCCGCGCGGGTGGAGAAGCGCGGGCCTTCCACCACCACCATGGTGCCGCCTTGCTCGGTGCCCGGCTGCAGTGCGGCCTGGCGCAGCGCAGGACAATAGGGGTCGGCGAACTCGACGTGTACCCCGCCAGTGTCAAAAAAGGTCTGCGGACGACCCGCGGTGCGATCGACCAGCTGGTCGGGGATCACCACTGTGCCCGGGGGGAGCTGCGGCCGCAGGCTGCCGACCGCGCACGGCGCGAACACCTGGCCGACGCCCACGCTGCGCAACGCCCAGAGGTTGGCCCGGTAGTTGACCCGGTGCGGCGGATACTCGTGGTGCACCCCGTGCCTCGGCAGAAACGCCACCTCGCGCCCGGCCACCTCGCCGATGGTGATCGGACCGCTGGGCGCGCCGTAGGGGGTGTCGGGCGTAACGGTGTGCGGGTCGTCGAAGAACTCGTAAAACCCGCTGCCGCCGATCACGCCGATCAGCTCGTCCACTGCACTCCTTCACGCCGTGTTGTGCGAATGCCGCTTTCACCCAACTTCATCGTGCGGATGCCGCTTTCGCGCAACGAAGGGGGCAGGGCATGAGTTTCGCCTATCGGGGCACACATGGCCAGCAGGACATGAGGCTGCCCATACCACCGCGTACGCCCCCA
>JALYVL010000138.1 GCA_030853285.1 Actinomycetota bacterium
GCGGCACCGCGGTGCTCATCATGGTTGGGGTGGGCCTGGACACCGTGAAGCAGATCGAAAGCCAGCTGATGCAGCGCAACTACGAAGGGTTCCTGAGGTAGTGAGACTTGTTCTGGTCGGCCCGCCAGGTGCGGGTAAAGGCACTCAGGCCGTGCTGCTGTCGAAGGAGCTGGGGGTCCCGCACATCTCCACCGGTGACCTGTTCCGCGCTCACATGGGCGAGGAGACACCGCTCGGACGGGAGGCCAAGCGCTACGTCGATGCCGGCGAGCTCGTGCCCGACGAGGTGACGAACGAGATGGTGCGCGAGCGCCTTGGCGAGCCCGACGCCGCCGACGGGTTCTTGCTCGACGGCTTCCCCCGCAACGTCAACCAGGCGGAGGTGCTCACCGGCATCCTGGACGAACTCGGACACCCACTCGACGCGGTGCTCGAATTCCGGATCTCCTCCGACGTCGTGGTCGAGCGGATGCTGTCCCGCGGGCGTGCGGATGACACCGAGTCGGTCATCCGCAACCGGTTGCGGGTGTACTCCGAGGACACCGCTCCGCTGCTGGAGCATTTTGCGGACGCAGTGGTCGTGGTGGACGCCGTCGGGGAGGTCGAGGAGGTAGCGAAGCGCGCCCTGCGCGCACTGCAGGAGCGCACCAGCTGATGGGCATCCGCTGATGGGCGTCTTTCGCGGCCGCAAGAAGGTGGTGCCAGCGCGTACCGCGGGTGAGTTGGATGCCATGGCTGCGGCCGGGGCCGTGGTCGGTCGAGCACTTGCTGCGGTGGCGGCGACCGTGCGCGTGGGAGTCAGCACCGCAGATCTCGATGCTGTCGCCGCGCAGGTGATGGCCGACGCTGCAGCTGTGCCGTCCTTTCTCGGCTACCACGGGTTTCCGGCGACCATCTGCTCCTCGGTCAACGATCGGGTGGTCCACGGAATCCCCTCGGCCACCGAGGTGCTTGTCGAGGGAGACCTGGTGTCCATCGACTGCGGAGCGATCCTGGACGGCTGGCATGGCGATGCCGCGGTCACGGTGGCCGTGGGGGAGGCCGCTTCCGCCAACCTGGAGCTCTCGGCCGCGTGCCGGGCGGCGATGGCGGCAGGCATCGCCGCGATGCTGGCCGGTAATCGACTCGGGGACGTCTCGCACGCCATCGAGCTGGAGACCCGCGCCGCGCAGGCCAGGGACGGTCGCAGCTACGGGATTGTGGACGGCTACGGCGGTCATGGCATCGGGCAGGTGATGCACGCCGACCCGTTCTTGGCCAACGAGGGTCCGCCGTCGACGGGGCCACGTTTGATGGAGGGGTCGGTGCTGGCCATCGAGCCGATGCTGACCCTCGGGAGTGTGGACACCAGCGTTCTCCCCGACGACTGGACGGTGGTGACCGCCGACGGCAGTGTCGCCGCCCACTGGGAACACACGGTGGCGGTCACCGCATCCGGGCCCAGAGTTCTTACGCTCGAGGCTTGAGCTCGCTCGCCGCTGTTGGCCGCATTTGGTCCGTCCCCGGACACCGCGTAGACTCTGCTTACGGCGCGCAGTGCGCGCCGGTTGTGCGCGCGCCCTGAGAAGGATCTGCGTCTCTGCCGGCGCTCAGGCGCACCGGTTCAGGCTGCTGCAGCACAGATCGGCGCACGCCAGCAGACAACTGCCACGGATCGCGGAGGACATGGGCAAAAAGGACGGGGCCATTGAGGTCGAGGGCCGGGTTGTCGAGCCATTGCCGAACGCGATGTTTCGCGTGGAGCTGGAGAACGGTCACCGGGTGCTCGCGCACATCAGCGGCAAGATGCGGCAGCACTATATTCGCATCCTGCCCGAAGACCGGGTTGTCGTGGAGCTCTCGCCCTACGACCTCTCCCGCGGGCGCATCGTCTACCGGTACAAGTAAGTCCGCCGTCTGGTGCAGGGTTCATAGCCAGGCAGTGGTGACGTCCACCAGGTAAGCAGCAACATCGATCAGGAGAGCCGAAAGACGTGAAGGTCAACCCCAGCGTCAAGAAGATCTGCGAGAAGTGCAAGGTGATCCGTCGTAACGGACGAGTCATGGTCATCTGCGAGAACCTGCGCCACAAGCAGCGCCAGGGCTGAGCAGGACCACTGCAGCACCCGCGGTCGATCTGACGCGACAGCACGACAACCTCCCCGCACCAGCCGGAGCCCGTGGCCGATCATGGTCCACTCCGGTACACCCTCGGCCCGGAGGCCGAGGCCCAGCACCATCGGGACGGACGGGGAGCAGACCTCCGAATGATGGAAGGAAACGCCGTATGGCACGGCTCTCAGGAGTCGACCTCCCCCGCGACAAGCGGATGGAGATCGCGCTCACGTACATCTACGGCATCGGCCGTACCCGTTCCCAGGAAATTCTGACCGCCACCGGCATCAGCTACGACCTGCGGACGAAAGACCTGGGCGACGCGGACCTCGCGAAGCTCCGGGACTACATCGAGGAGTCCCTCAAGGTCGAGGGTGACCTGCGCCGCGAGGTGCAGGCCGACATCCGTCGCAAGATCGAGATCGGCTGCTACCAGGGCATTCGGCATCGCCGCGGCCTGCCGGTTCGTGGCCAGCGCACCAAGACCAACGCACGCACGCGCAAGGGTCCCAAGCGCACCATCGCCGGCAAGAAGAAGGTCAGGTAAAGATGCCTCCCAAGTCACGCGCTGCGAGCGGTCCCAAGAAGACCCAGAAGACCCGCCGCAAGGAAAAGAAGAACGTCAGCCACGGCGCCGCGCACATCAAGAGCACGTTCAACAACACGATCGTCTCCATCACCGATCCGGCAGGCAACGTCATCTCCTGGGCGTCCTCGGGCCACGTCGGCTTCAAGGGCTCGCGCAAGTCGACGCCCTTCGCCGCCCAGATGGCCGCCGAGAGCGCGGCGCGCAAGGCGCAGGAGCATGGCATGAAAAAGGTCGACGTGTTCGTCAAGGGCCCGGGTTCGGGCCGCGAGACGGCGATCCGATCCCTGCAGGCCGCCGGCCTGGAGGTGGGCACCATCTCCGACGTCACCCCCCAGCCGCACAACGGCTGCCGGCCGCCCAAGCGGCGCCGGGTCTAGCGGGAAGGGAAGGCAAGCACAATGGCTCGTTATACCGGACCCATCACCCGCAAGTCCCGTCGACTGCGGGTCGACCTCGTCGGCGGAGACGCTGCGTTCGAGCGTCGTCCCTACCCGCCCGGCCAGCACGGCCGCGCGCGCATCAAGGAGAGCGAATACCTCCTGCAGCTGCAGGAGAAGCAGAAGGCGCGCTTCACCTACGGCGTGATGGAGAAGCAGTTTCGTCGCTACTACGCCGAGGCCAACCGCAAGTCGGGTAAGACCGGCACCGTGCTGCTGCAGATCTTGGAGACGCGACTGGACAGCGTGGTCTACCGCGCCGGGCTGGCTCGTACGCGTCGCCAGGCCCGTCAACTGGTCACCCACGGCCACTTTCTGGTCAATGGTGCGAAGGTGGACATTCCCAGCTACCGGGTGTCGCAGTACGACATCGTCGACGTCAAGCCGAAATCGCTGCCCACGCTGCCGTTCCAGGTGGCCGTCCAGACCCTGGGCGATCGACCGGTGCCCGGTTGGCTGCAGGTCGTCGGACCACAGCTGCGGATCCTCGTACACCAGGTCCCGGATCGCGGACAGATCGATCTGCCGCTCAACGAGCAGCTGATCGTCGAGTACTACTCGAAGTGATGTGCGTGAAAAGGGCCGCTCAGGCGGCCCTTTTCACGCACAAGTTTCCGACCTCGCGCCCGCGACGGTCGCGCCACACCCCTTTCGGCGTCATATGGCGGATGCCGATGAAGGAGAACACCACCCATGCTCATCTCTCAGCGTCCCGAGTTGTCCGAGGAAGTCATCGAGGACACCCGCTCGCAGTTCGTCATCGAGCCGCTTGAACCCGGTTTCGGCTACACCCTCGGTAACTCGCTGCGGCGCACGCTGCTGTCCTCCATTCCCGGGGCAGCGGTCACCAGCATCCGGATCGACGGCGTGTTGCACGAGTTCACCACCGTGCCCGGCGTCAAAGAGGACGTCACGGACATCATCCTCAACCTCAAGGGGCTGGTCGTCAGCTCCGAGGAGGACGAGCCGGTCACCATGTACCTGCGCAAGCAGGGCCCCGGGGCGGTCACGGCCGCGGACATCGTCGTGCCCTCCGGCGTGGCGGTGCACAACCCCGAGTTGCACATCGCGACCCTCAACGACAAGGGCAAGCTCGAGGTCGAGCTCGTTGTCGAGCGCGGTCGCGGCTACGTGCCCGCCGTGCAGAACAAGGCCTCGGGCGCGGAGATCGGTCGGATCCCCGTCGACTCCATCTACTCGCCCGTGCTGAAGGTGACCTACAAGGTCGAGGCCACCCGCGTCGAGCAACGCACCGACTTCGACCGGCTGGTCTTGGACGTCGAGACCAAGCCGTCACTGTCCCCTCGGGACGCCATCGCGTCGGCTGGGCTCACGCTGACCGAGTTGTTCGGTCTGGCCCGTGAACTCAACGTCGAGGCGGAGGGCATCGAAATCGGCCCCTCGCCGGCCGAGACCAGTCACATTGCCGCTTTCGGCATGCCGATCGAGGACCTCGACCTCACGGTGCGGTCCTACAACTGCCTCAAGCGCGAGGGCGTGCACACCGTTGGTGAGCTCGTCGGCCGCAGTGAGGCGGACCTGCTGGACATCCGCAATTTCGGTGCCAAGTCCATCGACGAGGTCAAGATCAAGCTCGCCGGGCTCGGTCTCAACCTGAAGGACAGCCCTCCCGGATTCGACCCGTCCACCGTCGCCGGTTATGACGCCGAGACCGGAACCTGGACCGATACCGACGATGACGACGACGTGGATGACGTTGACGGCGGCGTTGCTGACGACACCGATTACGCCGAGACCGAACAGCTGTAAGCCCGTTGCACCCGACCCTT
>JALYVL010000139.1 GCA_030853285.1 Actinomycetota bacterium
CTTGTCGGTGCGCCCGGCGAGAAAGTCGCAGAAGTCCTCCACGATGGCGCGGTGCTCATCGGCGCTGACCACACCGGTGCACGGCGCCGAGCACTTGTCGATGTAGCCGAGCAGGCACGGGCGGCCGATCTGGCGATGCCGGTTGAACACGCCGGTGGAGCAGGTGCGCGCCGGGAACACCCGGAGCAGCAGGTCGAGGGTCTCCCGGATGGCCCAGGCGTGCGCGTAGGGGCCGAAGTAGCGCACGCCCTTCTTGCGGGGGCCGCGGTAGACGAACAACCGGGGGTAGGTCTCGTTGAGAGTGACCGCCAACACCGGGTAGGACTTGTCGTCGCGGTAGCGGACGTTGAACCGCGGGTCGAACTCCTTGATCCAGTTGTATTCCAGCTGCAGAGCCTCGACCTCGGTGCCGACGACCGTCCACTCCACGGCGGCGGCGGTGGTCACCATCTGCCGGGTGCGCGGGTGCAGTCCCGCCAGGTCGGCGAAGTAGGAGCTGAGTCTGCTGCGCAGGCTCTTGGCCTTGCCGACGTAGATGACCCGACCGTGCGGGTCGCGGAACTTGTAGACGCCTGGCTGGTCGGGAATCGTGCCGGAGGGCGGGCGATAGGTGGACGGGTCGGGCACGGCCTCCAGGTTAGGCCAGACCCCCGTCAGGCCAGCACCACATCCGGTCCGCGAACCGTCACCGCGACCGCGGCAAGCCCCGTGCGGGCAGGACCCTGCTCGAGGGCACCGGTCTTGGCGTCGAACGTGCTGCCGTGTGCGGGGCACACGATCACACCGTGCACCGGGGTGGCCACCGTGGTACCTGCGTGCGGGCAGCGCGCGTCCAACGCCGTGACGGAGCCCGCACTCGGCTGCTGCAGCAGAACCTTGCCGTTGGGCCCGTCAACCAAGGCGGCGCCGCCGACGGGGACATCAGCCAGGGCGCCGAGGCGGGTGCCGGGTGCCGAGCTGACGGTGGGAATCTGCCCGACGTGCCCTGCGGCACATCCAGCAAGCACGCCGGGGGCAAGCAGCCCGATGCTCAGCCCGCACAACACCGCACGACGCGTCGGGCTCATCGGTCACCGACCGCCGTGGGTCCTGTGCAGCTCCCGCAGGCGCTGCATCGCCTGGACGGCCCGTGGCCCGTCGCTGGACTGGATGGCCATGACCGTCACGTACTCGTCGTCGGGCAGGTCGACCCGAGCGAAAGCTGCGCCATCCGGAAAGGACACCCCGGTGACCAGATCCCAGGGAAAGATCTTCTCGCCCAGCACATTACGAACACCGATGCCGTGTGGGCCCACCCGCAGGCGCGGTCGGGCCAGCAGCAGGACAGCTCCGGCCAGCAGCAGCCCGAAGACAGCCATCGCCACCTGATCGGCCGGGCGGAAGTACACCCCGGTCGCGTCGCCGTGCAGCATCGCTGCGGTGGAGCTGAACACCGCGACGATGGCCACGGCCATCCCGATCGCCACCCGACTGGTCCGTCGGGGACGCACCACCAGTTCGGGCGGAGTGGTAACTGGTTTGGTCATGCGAGCTGGCCCTCCGTCCAGGGTTGGCGCAGGTGCCGCAGGGTGCGCGCCGTGTCCAGCGCCGCCACCGTCGCCTGTGCGCCCTTGCTCTCCACCGAGTCGGCGAACCCGGCCCTGGCCATCGCCTGCGGCATGTCCTCCGTGGTCAGCACCCCGTTGCCGACCGGGGTGCGCTCGTCCAGCGCCACCCGGGTGAGCCCCGCCGTCACCGCGTCGCACACGTAGTCGAAGTGCGGGGTCTCGCCGCGGATCACGACCCCGAGGGCCACCACCGCGTCATGACTGCGCGCCAGCTCCTGGGCCACCACGGCCAGCTCCACCGCCCCGGCGACCCGCACAGTGGTGGGCTCCTCGACACCCGCACGAGCGGCGACGCGCAGCGCACACGCCAGCAGCTGATCGCTGACCTCGGCGTGCCAGCGGGTGGCGACCACGCCGAGGGTCAATCCCGTTCCGGCGCCGGGGTCGATGTCCGGATCGCCATGACCGCTCACGACGCACCGCCCGCCGGGGTCGCCACCTCGGTGGGGCCGCTGCCCTCGTGCTCGCCGAGGCCGACGAGGTCGTGGCCCATCCGGTCGCGTTTGGTTCGCAGGTACCGCAGGTTCTCCGGGTTCGCACGCACCGGCATCGGGACGCGATCGATGATGTGCAACCCGTAGCCGTCCAAGCCCACCCGTTTCGCGGGGTTGTTCGTCAGCAGGCGCATGGAACGGACACCGAGCTCCACCAGGATCTGGGCGCCGATGCCGTAGTCGCGGGCGTCTGCGGGCAGGCCGAGCAGCAGGTTGGCGTCCACGGTGTCCGAGCCGGCGTCCTGCAGCTCGTAGGCCTGCAGCTTGTGCATCAGCCCGATGCCGCGGCCCTCGTGCCCGCGCATGTACAACACCACGCCACGGTTTTCGGTCGCCACCGCGGCCAGCGCCGCGTCCAGCTGGGTGCCGCAGTCGCAGCGCAGCGACCCGAAGACGTCGCCGGTGAGGCACTCCGAGTGCACCCGGACCAGCAGGTCCTGCCCGTCACCGACGTCGCCGCGGACCAGTGCGACGTGCTCCACCCCGTCGTAGAGGCTCTGGAACCCGACGGCCAGGAAGTCGCCGTAGACCGTGGGAATCCGGGCCTCGGCGATGCGGTCGACCTGCCGCTCGTTGCGGCGCCGCCACGCGATCAGGTCGGCAATGGAGATCAGCGCCAGGCCGTGGTCGTCGGCGAACTCGCGGAGCTCGGCGGTGCGGGCCATCTCACCGGGCTCCCGTGCGCTGACCACTTCGCAGATGACCCCGGCGGGCTGCAGCCCGGCCAGCCGCGCCAGGTCGACGGCGGCCTCGGTGTGCCCGGGGCGTCGCAGTACACCGCCTTCCTTGGCCCGCAGCGGCACCACGTGACCCGGCCGGGCGAAGGAGTGGGCACCTGCGTCGGGGTCGGCCAGCAAACGGGCAGTGGTGGACCGGTCGGCCGCGGAGATCCCCGTACCGATGCCCTCGCGCGCGTCCACGGTGACGGTGTAGGCGGTGCCGTGCTTGTCCTGATTGGTGGAGTACATCGGCGGCAGCCCGAGCCGATCACAGACGTCACCGGTCAGCGGGACGCATACGTAGCCCGAGGAATGGCGCACCATGAAGGCCATCAGCTCCGGAGTGGCCAGCTCCGCGGCGAAGATGAGGTCGCCCTCGTTCTCCCGGTCCTCGTCGTCCACCACCACGACCGCCTTGCCTGCCGCGATGTCCGCGACGGCGCGTTCGATGCTGTCGAACTTGCTCACTGCCCCACCCCCACGTCGCTCCGCTCGCTCACTGGCCTGCCTCCTGCTCGGTGACCGCATGATCCCACGGCTGTCCCCCACCGCGTCCGGCCAGGTGCAAACGTTCGACGTACTTGGCGATCACGTCGACCTCGAGGTTCACGGGCGCTCCCACCTGGGCGGCGCCCAGGGTCGTGAGCTCGAGCGTGGTGGGGATGAGCGAGATGGTGAACGAGCTCTCGTCCAGGGCGGCCACGGTGAGGGATACGCCGTCGACCGTGATCGATCCCTTCTCGACGACGTAGCGAGCAATGCTGTCCGGCAAAGAGATTCGCACCAGCTCCCAGTGCTGTGACGGTGCACGGCTGAGCACCTCGCCCGTCCCGTCGACGTGTCCTTGGACGAGGTGACCGCCCATGCGACTGTTCAAGGCGACGGCGCGCTCGAGATTGACGGGGTTGCCGGCAACCAACGTCCCGAGACTGCTGCGGAGCAGAGTCTCGTTCATCACATCGGCGGTGAACGAGCCGTCGCCCAGCACCTCGACGACCGTCAGGCACACCCCGTTCACCGCGATGGAGTCGCCGTGTACGGCATCCGAGGTGACCAACGGACCGTGCACCACGAAACGGGCGGCGTCGCCGAGGTCCTCCGTGCCCGCAACTCGACCCAGCTCCTCGACGATTCCGGTGAACATTGCCTCAGTCTCCCTGCGTGGTGCGTGGTGTTGCGCTGATCCGGATGTCCGGGCCGAGTAGCCGCACGTCCTCCAGATCGAAGCGCAGGGCATCGGCGATGGTCCCTACTCCAGCATCCCCCAAGGACGCTGCTCCGGCGCCAAGCAACGCGGGTGCCAGGTAGGCGAGCACCCGGTCGATGAGCCCTGCTCGGGCAAAGGCACCGGCCAGGCGGGGGCCACCTTCGAGCAGGACGTCGGTGCAGTCCCCCAGTGCGGCCACCGCCTCCTGCGGATCACCGGTACGAACCAGC
Organism: Actinomycetota bacterium; assembly: GCA_030853285.1. GTDB lineage: Bacteria > Actinomycetota > Actinomycetes > Mycobacteriales > Mycobacteriaceae > X156. Next base: position 4,258 of record JALYVL010000139.1, read on the forward strand.
AACGTGGGAGCGGCGTCGTCGAGCACGCGGGCACGGGCCGGAATGTCCCGGTGCCCCACGATCACGCGCAGGGGCTGATGCGCGGCCAGCGAGCCGTCGGGCAGGCGTGCGGTCAGCCACGGGTCGTCGGCCAACACGGTGCCGGTGCCCACCACGATGGCGTCCAGCTTGGTCCGCTCTGCGTGCACCTGGGCGCGGGCCTCGGCTCCGCTGATCCAGCGGCTGCTGCCGTCGGCGGCAGCGACGCGGCCGTCGAGGGTAGCGGCGTATTTGTAGGTGAGGTGCGGCCGTCCGGTGCGCTGACGGTGCAGCCACGCACGCAGAGCACCGCGTTCGGCCGGCTCAGCGGGGCCGGCGACGATGGCGACTCCGTGCTGGCACAGGTACTCAGCACCCCCGGCAGCCTCCGGGTTGGGATCGGCCACGGCGTAATGCACGGCGCTGATGCCCGCGGCGAGCAACGCCTCGGTGCACGGCGGGGTGCGCCCGTGGTGGTTGCACGGTTCCAGGGTGACCAGGATGGTGGCACCGGACAGGGCGCCCGTTCCGGCCGGAAGCTGCGCAATGGCGTCCGCCTCCGCATGGGGTGTGCCGGCACCGCGGTGGTAGCCGACAGCCAGTCGGT
>JALYVL010000140.1 GCA_030853285.1 Actinomycetota bacterium
ACCGTATCCGGGCTCACCTACGACTCCGGAGACTACGAGAAGGCCACCGCGAAGGCGGTGCAGCTGTTCGACTACGACGGGCTCCGGGCGGAGCAGCAACGCAGGAGAGATAGCCGGGACACCAAACAGCTCGGTATCGGGGTCTCCACGTTCACCGAGATGTGCGGCCTCGCGCCGTCGCGGGTGCTGGGCTCGCTGAACTACGGCGCGGGCGGTTGGGAGCACGCAGCCATCCGGATGCTGCCCACCGGCAAGGTCGAGGTGGTCACCGGGATCAGCCCGCACGGCCAAGGCCACGAGACCGGATTCAGCCAGATCGTCGCCGACCGGCTCGGGGTGGCCTTCGAGGACGTAGAGCTGCTGCACGGGGACACCCAGTCCTCACCGAAGGGCCTGGACACCTACGGTTCGCGTTCGCTGGTGGTCGGCGGGATCGCCGTGGTGAAAGCCGCGGACAAGGTGATCGCCAAGGCCAAACCAATCGCTGCGCACCTGCTGGAATGCTCTCCGGACGACCTGGAGTTCACTGCCGGACGGTTCAGCGTCAAGGGCACCGAGGCGGGGGTGGGTCTTGCCGACATTGCGCTGGCGGTGTTCGCGGCGCACAACCTGCCCGACGGCATCGAACCGAGCCTGGACTCCCAGGCGACGTTCGACCCGGAGAATTTCAACTACCCGCACGGCACCCACCTGTGCGCCGTGGAGGTCGACACCGACACCGGGTTCGTCGAGGTGGTCAACTACACCTGCGTTGACGACATCGGCAAGGTGGTCAACCCGATGCTGGTGGAGGGGCAGATCCACGGCGGCATCACCCAGGGCATGTCCCAGGCGCTGTACGAGGAGGGCGTCTACGACGAGGGCGGCACCCTGCTCACGGGGACCTTCGCCGACTACCTGTTGCCCTCGGCGATGGACCTGCCGCACTTCACCACCGAGACCACCGAGACGTTGTGCACCACCAACCCCTTGGGCGTCAAGGGTGTCGGGGAGGCGGGCACCATCGCCTCCACGCCGGCCGTGGTCAACGCCGTGCTCGACGCGGTGCGCCAGTTTGGTGTGCAGGACATCGAGATGCCGTGCTCGCCGCAGCGGGTATGGCGGGCGATGCAGCAGGGGCAGGGCCGGCTCGGCTCCGGCGGACCGGGCGGACAACACACCCCCGAGGCCGGTGGTGGGCTTGGCTCCACGGACGCCACCGCTTCGGTCGACGAGTCCACGTCCACCACCACCGAAGGAGGCATCGCATGATTCCCGCGTCGTTCGACTACACGGCACCGACCACCGTCGCCGAGGCGTTGGCTGCACTATCAGCCGCAGGCGAGGACGCCAAGGTGCTCGGTGGCGGCCAGAGCCTGCTGCCGGTGCTGCGGCTGCGCCTGGCCGCACCGACAGTGGTCGTCGACCTCTCCAAGGTGGCCGAGCTACGCGGTGTCACCATCGAGGGCGACGAGCTGGTGATCGGCGCAATGACCACGCACCACGACGTGCTCAACGACCCGCAGGTCTCCGAGCACGCCGCACTGCTGGCGCTCACCACCGCCACGGTCGCCGATCCGCAGATCCGGCATCGGGGCACTCTGGGTGGTGCGCTGGTGCACGCCGACCCCGCCGGTGACCTGGGCGCGCCGGTGCTGGCGTTGGATGCGTCCATGGTGATCGCCTCGCCGGGTGGTGGCACCCGTACCGTCGCGGCTGCCGACTTCTTCGAGGACTACTTCACCACCGCCGTCCAGCCCGGCGAGCTGCTCACCCAGATCCGCATTCCCAAGCACACCGGATGGGGCGCGCACTACGAGAAGTTCAACCGAGTGGCGCAGGCGTGGTCCATTGTGGCCGTCGCCGCCGCGATCCGGTTGGAGGGCTCCACAATCGCCGAGGCCAAGGTGGGGCTGACCAACATGTCCGCCACACCGATGCGAGCGGCCGCGGTGGAGCAGGCGCTGGTGGGTCAACCGGCGACGGCAGAGTCGATCCGGGCGGCCGCCGAGCACGCGGGCGACGGGACCTCCCCGGGCAGCGACATCGGTGCCGACGCGGAGTACCGGACGCATCTGGCCGGGGTGCTCGCCCGGCGTGCGGTGTCCACAGCGGCAGGAGTCGCCTGATGGAGATGGAACACAACTTCAGGGTGCAGGCTCCGATCGCCGAGGTGTGGCGGGCATTCCTGGAACCCGCTCGGGTGGCACCGTGCTTTCCTGGAGCTACGCTCAGCAGCTCGGACGAGAAGTCCTTCACCGGCACCGTCAAGGTCAAACTCGGCCCGATTGCCATGCTGTACAAGGGCGTTGGCGAGTTCGTGGACACCGACGAGACCACGCACACGGCCACCATCGACGCCAAGGGCAAGGACTCGCGTGGCAACGGTCAGGCCAACGCCAAAGTGACGGCGATACTCACTGAGGGCGGTGCGGGCGCCACGGACGTGGTGGTCAAGACGGACCTGTCCATTACCGGGAAACCGGCGCAGATGGGTCGCGGACTGATCGTGGAGGTGGGCGGCAAGATCATCGGTCAGTTCGCTGACTGCCTCAGCCAACGACTCGGCGCCGATGCCGCGGATCCCGAGCCGGACGCCGAAGAGTTGGCCGCCGCGGCGGTGGCTCCGCAGCCCGAGCAGTCGGCTGCCTCGAAGGCGGCGGTGGTAACCGAGCTGAAGCCGCGAGCCACGCCGGTTTACCCGCCCACCCCGGACGCCATCGACCTACTCGACTCGGGGGGCACCGCGGTGCTCAAACGGGTCGCGCCGGTGGCCGCGGGTGCGGTGCTCGGCGGCTTGGTGGTCTGGCTCATCAAGCGCTGACGCTTGTGAGTGAAAGTTGGCGGTTAACCGCCAACTTTCACTCACAAGCTCCGCAAATCGTCGGCGTCGGTGATCCGGTAGGCGTAACCCTGCTCGGCCAAGAACCGCTGCCGATGCGCGGCGTAGTCCGCGTCCAGGGTGTCGCGCGCGACCACGGAGTAGAAGTGCGCCTGCCCGCCGTCGTGCTTGGGCCGCAGTAGCCGCCCCAGCCGTTGCGCCTCCTCCTGGCGCGAGCCGAACGTCCCCGATACCTGTACCGCCACCGAGGCTTCGGGTAGGTCGATGGAGAAGTTCGCCACCTTGCTGACCACCAGCACGGGGATCTCGCCGCGCCGGAACTCCTCGAACAGCTTCTCCCGCTCCTTGTTGCGGGTGGAACCCTGGATGATCGGCGCGTTCAGCGCCTCCCCGAGCTCGTCGAGCTGGTCCAGATAGGCTCCGATCACCAGCGTGGGCGCGCCGACGTGCCGGGCCAAAATGGACTTGACGACGGGGATCTTGGTGCGCGCCGTGGAGCACAGCTTGTACCTCTCCTCCGGCTCGGCGGTGGCGTAGGCCAGCCGCTCGGCGTCGGTGAGCGTCACCCGCACCTCGATGCACTCCGCGGGCGCGATCCACCCCTGCGCCTCGATGTCCTTCCACGGCGCGTCGTAACGCTTCGGCCCGATCAATGAGAACACGTCGCCCTCGCGGCCGTCCTCGCGCACCAGGGTCGCGGTGAGGCCCAGCCGCCGACGCGACTGCAGGTCCGCGGTCATCCGGAACACCGGTGCGGGCAGCAGGTGTACCTCGTCGTAGATCACCAAGCCCCAGTCGCGGGAGTCGAACAGCTCGAGGTGGCGGTACTCACCCTTGGTCTTACGGGTGACCACCTGGTATGTGGCGATGGTGACGGGACGAATCTCCTTGCGCTCCCCGGAGTACTCGCCAATCTCCTCCTCGGTGAGCGAGGTCCGCGCGATCAGCTCCCGCTTCCACTGCCGCCCGGCGACGGTGTTGGTCACCAGGATCAGCGTGGTGGCCTTGGCCTTGGCCATGGCGGCCGCACCGACCATTGTCTTTCCTGCGCCGCAGGGCAGCACGACAACGCCGGAGCCGCCGGCCCAGAAGGAGTCGGTGGCCATCTGTTGGTAGTCGCGCAGCTCCCAGAACGACGCAGTGCCGGGCTCGCCGCTGTTCAGGGAGATCTCGTGCGCTTCGCCGTCGACGTAACCGGCCAGGTCCTCTGCGGGCCAGCCGACCTTGAGCAGCGACTGCTTGAGCCTTCCCCGTTCGGACGGGTGCACCACGATGGTGTCGTCGTCAATTCGTGCGCCCAGCATCGGCGCGATCTTCTTGTGCCGCAAGATCTCTTCCAGCACTGCGCGGTCCAGGCTGATCAGCGCCAAGCCGTGCACGGGGCTCTTCACCAACTGCAGGCGCCCGTAGCGACCCATGGTGTCCACGATGTCCACCAGCAGGGCCTGCGGCACGGCGTAGCGCGAGTACCGGACGAGCGCGTCGACTACCTGCTCGGCGTCGTGCCCGGCGGCGCGCGCGTTCCACAGCGCCAGCGGCGTCACCCGGTAGGTGTGCACGTGCTCCGGGGCGCGCTCCAACTCGGCGAACGGGGCGATGGCCTGGCGGGCGTCGCCAGCCTGCGCGTGGTCGACCTCGAGCAACAAGGTCTTGTCGGATTGGACGATCAAGGGTCCGTCGGTCACACGTCCTCCTGGGACTTCTCGGCAACCATTCATCATCCTCCATCGCGGTCGCGGCTGCTGCCGCAGTGGTGACCGCCACAATCCTGGTGTCGGCGCCGTAATGGTCCATCGATGCCACAACCGCCGTATGCTCTGCTCGACCTGGCACGGACAGCTGGGCCGGTCCGTCCTCAGAAAGGCGGCGTGATGTCCACTCCTCCGTTCGGTCCGCCCCCGGGACAAAATCCCCAGGGCGGAAATAACCAGGGCGGAAATCCCCAGCCCGGCCAATACCCACCGCCCGGCCAATACCCACCGCCCGGCCAGTACCCACCGCCCGGCCAGTACCCACCGCCCGGCCAGTACC
>JALYVL010000141.1 GCA_030853285.1 Actinomycetota bacterium
TGCGCCGACGTAGCGGCCCACCGGGAAGACCCGAGCGAAGGGGATGGGTTCGCCTTCCCCGTTCTGCTGGCCCAGCGCGCTGAGGGTGTGCACGTCGTGGCGCCGCGCCGCGCCGGTCTGGCTGGCCACGATCTCGCCGAGCATGGCCAGCGCGTTGGCCCGCACCCCGGAGCGCGCGGCTTCCGGCAGCGAGTCGAAGATGTCTGCCGTCACCATGAAGACACCCATGAGCTTGGGGTTGAGCGTGGGCACGAGGGTGAGCAGGCGGCAGACGTCCAGCGCCATCGAGGCACCCGCGCCGCCCGCCATCGAGGACACCACCAGCACGATGGGGTCGGACTCCGCGTCGAAACCGCCGATGCCCGGTACGTCCAGGTTGGCCATCTCGGTCGTGGTCTCGACCCGGAACAGCTCCTCCCACGCACGCTTGAGCGCCTGGCTGATCTCCCCGGCGCGGCTGAGCGTGATCATCCGCCCGACGGCGCGGTACTGCCCGGCACCGTCGGAAATGGGAGTGGTGACCTCCGCGGGCATCCGAGGTGCCCAGGTGCCGATGGAGTCGAGCGCGGTGGACTGCTGGAACCGCTGGCTCACGGCGTTGTCCAGCACGCTGTAGCTGCCCCCTGCCGGACCCCCGCCGAAGTAGGTACCGCCCTGCTGACGGACGTTACCCAGGCCGTCGGGCCCCGACTCCGGCCCGCTGGGCACGTCGATGTGCAGGAACTGCCAGCCCTTGGGCAGGGACTGCACTCCGTAGGCGGCCAGGTCGGAGCGCAGCTGGTCCATCAGGTACGACAACGTCGCGCCACCGGAACCGCCGCACCCGACTACCAGGAATCGCCTCATTGCGTGCCTCCTTGCTGTTGACGCTCGAGATGGACCGGCAGTACCGCGAGCGCCGTCAGAATCCGCCCGGCTGCCGCGGATCGCGGTACCCGGCCCCCGGTTGCGGACCTGGGTCCTGCTGCGGCGGGTACTGCTGTTGCGGATCCTGTCGCGGGTGGGGCGGGTACTGCTGGTACTGCTGGGGCGGGGGGCCCTGCTGCTGGTACTGCCCGCCACCCGCGGGCGGAAACTGCGGCCCGCCCCCGGCGAAGTCGAAGGGCGACGGACCGCCAGGACCTGCGCCACCACTACCGAACGGCGACGCCGGACCGGGCGCTCCCGAGCCGCCGGGCGGTACCCGGCCGGCGGACGCGGCATCGGCGCGCAACCGGGACAGCAACCCGGGCAGGCGGCGGTTCACGTCATCGACGATGTCCTGCCGCTTCTCGGCCGAGGCCTCGCCACCCACCAGGAGCAACAGCACGGCCGCATCCTCGGCTCCCGTGGGGTCGTGCAGCACCGCCCAGTGGTTGTGCACCGCCAGCGGCAGCCGGGCCACGACGTCCTTGCCGTAGGAGCCGGGCACCTCCGACGACGCGCCGACGTAGCCGGGCAGCTCGACGGTGACGAAGCCGCTGCCGAACGGCGAACGGCCGCTCCGGGTGCGCAGCTCGACGCCGGCCGCCGCAATTCGCCGAGCGCCGCCGGGCGGAATGGGTACCAGGTCGACGAGGTCGGTATCGCGCAGCGCGAACGGCGCACCGTCCCGCAGCACCTGGCCGGCGTCCACGGTCACGGCGATCTGCTGCGCCGACAAGGAGCGGGCCGGGATCTTGGCCGCGAATTTCTTGGCGCCGTACAACAACGCCAACGGAATGCCCGGCCCCAGGATCAGCGCCGCGAGCAGGGCGAGCACGAAGTTGGTGCTGTTCAGCGGCTTGGTCAGCTCGGCGGTAAACGCGACGTCGACGGTGGTGGCCCGGCCCGGCTCGTCCTTCGGCGCGATGCTCACCTTCACGGTGCCGTTGACGGTGCCATTGCCCGCCGTTGTGGTCACCAACTCCAGCGGGAGGGTCCCCTGCTGAGCGTCGTCGACCTTGATGCACGACTGGCCGGACGTGGCGTTCGGGGAACTCAGTTTTACATCGTCCACCCCGTCGGGCGTGGCCTTGACCTTCACCGCCTCGGCGCCGCCGACCCACACGCAGCCGGGGCCGCTGACGGGCAACGTCGCCGTCAGCGTTCCCGCTCCGTCGCCCTTGCCGAAGTCGATTCGGGAAGGCACACGCGGGAATCCGACCGGGGCGGCGACGTCAAGGGGAACGTCGACCACCTGCGGCATCAGCTCGGTGCCCGGTTCGGTGACGCCGTTGGCCACCGCGGGCGCGGTGGTGACCTTGAGCGTGAGCCGCAGCGTGGCGCGCCCGGGCGGCACCGTGGTGAGGTCCAGCTGCACCGGGGTGCCCATTCTGGTCTTGTCCAGGTCGTTCACCACCGGCACCTGCTTGTTGTCCGCGCCGAAGACCGCGGCGGAGATCGTCAGCGTGCCAAGAATCGACACCGAATCGACCGGTTTGCGGTCTGCGTCGACCACGCCCAGTGTGCCGGGCTTGCTCTTCTCCCCGCTGTGCAGCACATCGGTCCCCGGGCCGGTCCACGACGGGAACAGCCCACCGGAAATGTGGATGTTGGACTGGGAGGTGCCGGTGGGTGAACTTGCTTTCGGATCGCTGAACACGAAGGCCCACGCCCCTGTCCACGGCGGGGCGCCCGCAGGGTTGGTCAGGTCGATCGTCACCGTCTTGTCCGACTGCCAGGAGTAGGAGATGTTTACGCCGTCCTGGGTCAGCGCGGTGTTCTGCCCGGTTGTCTTGACCGACAAGGGCACGACGGCACCGTTGGGCAGCACCAGCTGGGCGTCCAGACCGGGGACGGTGGCCTGGCCCAGGATGTGCACCGACTTGATGGAGGCGTCCAGGACGAAGCGGTGCTTGTCCTGTTCGCAGGGGCCGCCCTGGCAGATCCCCGCCTTGCGCTCGACCGGCGGTTGGCCCGGCGTGCTCAGCCCGTCGAGGGCAAACAGCAGGTCGTCGACGTTGGACGCGAGGGTGAAACGACCTGGCGTAGGGGTTAGCTGGGCACCGCACGGGGCGCCGTTGAAGGGCACACCGGTGGTGATCGACTTCAGCAGGTCGAAGTCGCGGTTGTCGGTGCCCGCCGAGCTGAGCCCGAAGCTGAAGGTCAAGATGTTGGAGGAGCGGAGCTGGTCGATGAGCCCCTTGGGCCGGCAGATCGACTGGGTGGCGGCCTCGATGGCCTTGGCGGCCGCGGCGTCGTCGGTGACCTGCAGGCCTGGCGCATAGGGCTTGGTGGTGCCGTACTTGGTCTTGTCGTCCTGCGAGGTGCGCGGCGAGATGTCCAGCTTGCCGTCGGTGAACCAGGCGATGGCCTGGCACCGTGGCGCTCCCTCGGCGTTCTTCGGCCGGGCGCTCAACTGCTGGCGGGCGCCTTCCAAAGCGTTCCAGTAATCGGTCTCGAACCCGGTGTTGCGCTGGCGGAAGGAGTCCAGCCCCTGCTTGAGCCCCGGTAGGTTCGCATCGGTGAGGTCCGTCCACGGTGTGGTTTGGTCGAACTTGTCGGCGAAACCGGCGAAGGAGACGCTGAGCTGAACCCTGGATGTCGCGGTGAACGACTGCAGCCGCTGCAGCAGGTACTGGCCTGCGGTGACTCGCGCGCCCTTGGGGTCGGTGCTCTGCAGGCTGGATGATTCGTCGACCAACACCAGCAGATCACCCTGCTTCTGGGTGGTGAGGCAGGAGCCGTAGTCGGTGACCGGATCGGTGCCCGCAGCCGGCGGCGCCTGGGTAGGGGCGGCTTGGGAACGCGCGGGCTGACCGATCTGCGGTGCCACCGCCTGAGCACCCGTCGAACCGATCAACGCGCTGGCGCTCAGCACCGTCGCGACCAACCCCAGGCGCACCCAGGTTCTCGGCGACCTCACAGCCGTCCCGCCCACTCGGCGATGCGCCAGGCACCGGCCGCGACGCCGAGTACGGCCAACACCAGCACCCCCCGGTACGCCCAGGGCAGCCAGGAGGGGAAGGAGTACAACGGGCGCGCACGTTGGCCGGTATCCACGATGGTGAAGGTCGCGAGCAGACCGATGGCCACCGGCCCGGCGAGTACCCACGATATGACCGCGATGAAGATGTGCGTTCCGAGCACCAGAGCGAGCACCATCCCGACGACGGCCACCGCGGCACCGAGGGCCAGCCACAGCACCGGCGGCCGTACCTGCGCCACCGACGGTGGGACGCGAGACATCGTGTCGTCGGCGAAAGGGTCGGCGTCGGGCGCCGCTACCCCGAACTGCGGAACCTGCCCGAACGGCCCGGGCGCTCGCGATTCAGGCTGTTGCGGCGGCGGACCGAAGCCACCAGTGCGCCCGGGGCCGGGCTGGGGAGCGAAGGACGAGGGTGGTCCGCCGGGCGGGCTGCCGAACTCGCTGAAGTCGAACGGATCCGAACCGTCAGCCACCGCAGCCCCCCTCTCGCACCCGCGCCTATACGTTGACGCCGTAATCTTGCACGATGCCGCGCAGACCGCTCGCGTAGCCCTGGCCGACGGCGCGAAACTTCCAGTCGCTGCCGTGCCGGTACAGCTCGCCGTAGATCATGGCGGTCTCGGTGGAGGCGTCCTCGGTGAGGTCGAAGCGGGCGAGCTCAGTGTTCCCGGCCTGGTTCACCACCCGGATGAACGCGTTGTTGACCTGTCCGAAGTTCTGACCCTTGGCGTCGGCGTCGTCGATGGACACCGGGATCACGATCTTCTGCACGTCGCTGCTCAGCGCAGCGAGGTCCACCTTGATCTGCTCGTCGTCCCCCTCCCCCTCACCGGTGCGGTTGTCCCCGGTGTGCTCGACGGCCCCGTCCGGCGACTTCAGGTTGTTGTAGAACACAAAGTGGTTGTCGGACAACACTTTGCCATTAGCTCCACACAGCAGC
>JALYVL010000142.1 GCA_030853285.1 Actinomycetota bacterium
ACCTGGAACCTCACCACTGTGGAGGGCCGGGATGGCGTCACCGAGCTGCTGCAGTCGACCTTGGACTCCACCCATCCGCATGGCTTCCACACCACCGAGACGCCCGAGGAGGCCGACGGCGTCACCTCGGCGTGGATCGCGTTCGAGACCGCAGTGGGCCGCGCCCGCGGGCACCTCCGGCTGAACGACGAGGGCGCCTTCACCCTGCTCACCACGCTGTATGAGCTCAAGGGCTACGAGGAGGCCGCCGGACTCGACCGACCCAAGGGCGCCGAGCACGGCGCCAACAAGGGCCGGCTGTCGTGGCAGGAGAAGCGCGACCACGAGCTCGCGGAGCTCGGCCGCACTGAGCAGCCCTACGTCCTCATCGTCGGCGGCGGCCAGGGCGGCATCGCGTTGGGCGCCCGGCTGCGCCAGCTCGGAGTCCCAACCGTCATCGTCGACTCCCACGCCCGTCCCGGCGACCAGTGGCGCGGCCGGTACAAGTCGCTGTGTCTGCACGACCCGGTCTGGTACGACCACCTGCCCTACATCGACTTCCCGAAAAACTGGCCGATCTTCGCGCCGAAGGACAAGATCGGCGACTGGCTGGAGATGTACGCCAAGGTGATGGAGCTCAACTATTGGGGCTCCACCACCTGCACCAGCGCTTCCTACGACGAGGCGACCGGTGAGTGGACCGTGCAGGTCGATCGGGACGGCGAACAGCTGACCTTGCACCCGAAGCAGCTGGTGCTGGCCACCGGGGTGTCGGGCAAAAAAAGGCTGCCGGCGTTTGCGGGTATGGACATCTTCCGCGGCGAACAGCAGCACTCCTCGGAGCACCCTGGCCCGCAGGCCTACGCCGACAAGAAGGTCGTGGTGATCGGCTCCAACAACTCGGCACACGACATCTGCGCGGCCTTGTGGGAGACCGGTGCCGACGTCACCATGGTGCAGCGGTCCTCGACGCACATCGTCCGCTCCGATTCGCTGATGACGGTCGCCCTGGCTGATCTGTACTCCGAGGAGGCGGTGGCGTCGGGCATGACGACGCAGAAGGCCGACATGACCTTCGCCTCACTGCCCTACCGGATCATGGCCGAGTTCCAGATCCCGGTGTACGACGAGATCCGGCGCCGCGACGCCGACTTCTACGACCGGCTGGAGAAGGCGGGCTTCATGCTCGACTACGGCGAGGACAACTCCGGGCTGTTCATGAAATACCTGCGCCGCGGGTCGGGCTACTACATCGACGTCGGTGCATCGGAGCTTGTGGCCAACGGAGACATCAAGCTGAAATCGGGAGTGGGTGTCGAGCGGCTCACCGAGGACTCGGTGGTGCTGACCGACGGCACCGAGCTGCCCGCCGACCTCGTCGTTTACGCCACGGGCTACGGCTCGATGAACGGCTGGGCTGCCGACCTCATCTCCCAGGAGGTCGCGGACAAGGTGGGCAAGGTGTGGGGCCTGGGCTCGGACACCGCCAAAGACCCCGGCCCCTGGGAAGGTGAACAGCGCAACATGTGGAAACCCACTCAGCAGGAGGGACTGTGGTTTCACGGCGGCAATTTGCACCAGTCGCGGCATTACTCGCTGTACCTGGCCCTGCAGCTCAAGGCCCGGATGGAGGGCATACCCACGCCGGTCTACGCCCTGCAGGAGGTGCACCACCTGAGCTGAGCGTGTCCGCGCTCACAGTGCGCGGCTAGGGTGAGCGCATGGTCCGAGCCCGGCTGACCGAGAGGACCGCCTTATGAGCTCCACCGAATATCGCGAGTTCCTTCAGATGCGCGACTTCCTGCAGGCCAACCGGGAGGACTACGCCGCCGCCCTGGGCGGGTTCTCCTGGCCACGCCCGGCGGAGTTCAACTGGGCGCTGGAGCACATCGCCGCGGTCGCCGCGGATCCCGTTCGTGGTGCGCGGCTGGCCCTGTGGATCGTCGAGGAGGATGGCTCCGAGCAGAAGTTCACCTACGCCGACATCGCCGGGCGCTCGGACCGGGTGGCCAACTGGCTGCGTGCGAACGGGGTGGCCCGTGGCGACCGCATTGTGCTCATGCTGGCCAACCAGGTCGAGTTGTGGGAGACGATCCTGGCCGCCATGAAGCTCGGCGCGGTGATTATCCCCGCCACCCCGATGCTTGGACCGGCGGACCTGCGTGACCGCATCGAGCGGGGTGCCGCCAAGCACGTCGTGGTGCGCGGCGAAGACGCCGAGAAGTTCGCGAGCATCGAGGGGGACTACACCCGCATCGCCGTGGGCGCGAACGTCGACGGCTGGCTGCCGTACGCGGAAAGCTCGCATACCGCAGCGGAGTTCACCCCCGATGGTGTGACGAGCGGCGAGGACACCTTGTTGCTCTACTTCACCTCCGGCACCACCGCCAAGCCGAAGCTGGTGGAGCATACCCACACCAGCTACCCGGTCGGCCATCTGTCCACCATGTACTGGATCGGACTTCAGCCGGGCGATGTCCACCTCAACGTGGCCTCGCCCGGGTGGGCCAAGCACGCCTGGAGCAACGTGTTCGCCCCGTGGATCGCCGAGGCGTGCGTCCTCATCGTCAACTACACGCGCTTCGACGCCGACCGGCTGCTCGACGAGATCGTCCGCTGCGGGGCCACCACGTTCTGCGCTCCGCCGACCGTGTGGCGAATGCTCATCCAGGCCGATCTCGGCCGGGTGCAGGTCCCGCTGCGCGAGGTGGTCGGGGCAGGCGAGCCGCTCAACCCCGAGGTCATCACGCAGGTGCGCAAGGCCTGGGGCCTGACCATTCGGGACGGCTACGGGCAGACCGAGACCTCGGTGCTGATCGCCAACACCCCTGGCCAGCCGCTGAAGGAAGGTTCGATGGGGCGTCCACTCCCCGGGTTCGCCGTGGCGCTGCTCGACCCGGTCAGTGGTGAGCCAGGCGAGGAGGGTGAGATCAGCCTTGACCTCACCGAGCGGCCGGTGGGGTTGATGACCGGCTATCACGGCGATCCGGAAAAGACCGCCGTGGTCATGCGGGACGGTTTCTACCGCACCGGCGACGTCGGCTCCCGCGACGCTGAGGGCTACATCACCTACGTGGGCCGGGCCGATGACGTGTTCAAGGCGTCGGACTACCGCATCTCCCCGTTCGAGCTGGAGAGCGTGCTCATCGAGCACCCCGCCGTCGCCGAGGCCGCCGTCGTGCCGTCTCCGGATGCGCTGCGCCTGTCCGTGCCCAAGGCCTACGTGGTGTTGGCGGCCGGGCACGAACCGAACCGAGACACCGCGCTGTCGGTGCTGCGTCACGCTCGCGAGCACCTCGCGCCGTACAAGCGCATCCGTCGGTTGGAGTTCGCGGAGCTGCCCAAAACTATCAGCGGCAAGATCCGCCGGGTGGAGTTGCGCGGGCGGGAAGCCGACCTGCGCACCGACCCCGACGCCAAGCCCAGCACGGAGTTCCGCGACGAGGACTTTCCCGAGCTGCGCTGATCTCGGCGCGTGGCGGTGGCGATGCCGAGCAGCGATTAGGCTGAGCCATCGTGCTTGCCGTCGTCCCTCCTCCGATCACCGTGCGTGCCCCGGCCAAGGTAAATCTGCACCTGGCTGTGGGCGACGTGCGCGCGGACGGCTACCACGAGCTGGTCACGGTGTACCAGTCGCTGTCGCTGGCCGACGAGGTGTCGGTGTCGCGGGCGGACAGCATGTCCATCCGGGTCAGCGGTGAGGGCGCCGCGCTGGTGCCCACCGACCGGCGCAACCTCGCGTGGAAGGCCGCCCAGCTGCTGGCGCGCAAGGCGCAACGCCCCGCGGAAGCCGAGATCACGCTGAACAAGGGGATTCCCGTCGCCGGAGGGATGGCCGGGGGCAGTGCCGACGCGGCGGCCACGCTGTTGGGGCTGTCCACGCTGTGGGGCCTCGAGCTCAGCCGCGACGAGCTGATGGCGCTGGCCGTCAAACTTGGCAGCGATGTGCCGTTCGCGTTGCACGGGGCGACGGCGCTGGGTACCGGGCGGGGCGAGCAGCTGCTCCCGGTGCTGGCGCGCAACACCTTTCACTGGGTGTTGGCCTTGGCCGCGAAGGGCCTGAGCACGCCCGCGGTGTATGCCGAGCTGGACCGGATGCGGGCCGAGGCGCAGCCGCCCCGGGTAGGTGACGTGCAGCCGTTGATGCACGCGCTTGCCGCTGGCAGTGCCCTCGCGTTGGCGCCGCTGTTGGCCAACGATCTGCAGGCGGCCGCATTGTCGCTGCGCCCCGAGCTGCGGCGCACCTTGCGGGCGGGTGCTGTCGCGGGAGCGCTCGCAGGCGTCGTCTCCGGCTCTGGGCCCACCTGTGCGTTTCTCTGTACCGACGCCGATGCCGCGGTGCGGGTGAGCGCGGAGCTGTCCGGCGCCGGCGTGTGTCGCACCGTTCGCGTCGCCTCGGGCCCCGTTGCCGGAGCCAAAGTCGTTGTTCCCCAGGCAGGAGTTCGTCACTGATGGCCGTCCCCGTCAATCTCGTCAACCTCGAGCAGGTGTCCAAGACCTTCGGGGTGCAGCCGTTACTGGACCGGGTGTCGCTCGGGGTGGAATCCGGCGAGCGCATCGGGGTGGTCGGGCTCAACGGGGGCGGTAAGACCACTCTGCTCGAGGTCCTCACCGGGCTTGAACAGCCCGATGCCGGCCGGGTCAGTCGCACCGGCGGTTTGCGCGTCGCCGTGGTCACCCAACGCGGGGTGCTGCCCCCGGGATCGACCATCGGCCAGGTGGTGCTCGCGCCGCTGGGGGTGGACGAGCACGAGTGGGCCGGGGATCCACGCATCCGCTCGGTGCTGCACGGCATCGGTGTTGATTCTCTCGGCGTGGACACTCCGGTGGACGGGCTTTCC
>JALYVL010000143.1 GCA_030853285.1 Actinomycetota bacterium
GCGCAATACGGTCTGCAGCTCGTCGTCGCGGAAGTTGCGGGCGTTGCCGTAGTAGCGCTCCTCCAACGTCAGTGCACCGCGACGCAGCAGGTCCTTGCCCCGACGGCCGTCCGGGATGCGCTTGGACAGCTGCCCCAGGCCCCGCCGCATGCCGACGGGTAGCCGCTCGAACGGTTTGAGGGACAGTGGTTCGCGGTAAATGGTGTAGCCACCGAACAGCTCGTCGGCGCCCTCGCCGGACAGTACGACCTTGACGTGCTTGCGGGCCTCTCTGGCCACGAACCACAGCGGCACCAGCGCGGGGTCGGCCACCGGGTCGTCGAGGTACCAGACGATCTCCGGTAGCGCAGCCGCGAACTCCTCGGGGCCCACGGTGCGGACGACGTGGCGCACCCCGATGGCTGCTGCGGACTCGGCGGCGACGTCGACCTCGGAGTATCCCTCGCGCTCGAAGCCGGTGGTGAAGGTGATCAGGTCAGGGTTGTGCCGCTTGGCCAGCGCCGCGATGGCGGTGGAGTCGATGCCGCCGGACAGGAACGCCCCCACCGTGACGTCGGCCCGCATGTGCTTGGCCACCGAGTCCTGGAGGACGTCGGAGATCTCGTCGTAGCGGCTCTGCGTACTCGCCTCGGTGAACGGCTGCACCGTGAATTGCGCATGGAAGTACCGGCTGATCACCGGTGCCGTCCCGGGACGAACCACCGCGGAGCAACCCGACTCCAGACGTGTGATGGCCGCGTGCAGGGTCTCGGGCTCGGGCACGTACTGCAACACCAGATAGTGCTGCAAGGCACGGGCGTTCAGCTCGGTACCCAGATGCAACGCCGGGGCCAGCTCCAGCAGGCTCTTCTTCTCGGTGCTGAACGCGGTGCCCACGGCCGACGTCGCCAGGAACAACGGCTTGATGCCGAAGGGGTCTCGCGCCAAAAACAGTTCCTTGGTCTGGGTGTCCCAGATGCCGAAGGCGAACATGCCACGAAGCCTGCGCACCGCGGCGGCGCCCCAGCAGTGGAAGGCGGCGAGGATGACCTCGGTGTCGCCCTGGGTGGCGAACACGGCGCCGTGCTCACGTTCGAGTTCCGCACGTAGTTCCAGGTAGTTGTAGATCTCGCCGTTGAACGTGATGGCGTAACGGTTGGGCTGCCCGGTCGGACCCCACCGCAGCGGCTGGTGGGAGTGCTCGATGTCGATGATGGAGAGCCGGTTGAAGCCCAGCGCCAGGTCATCGTCGTGCCAACTCCCCAGCTCGTCCGGGCCCCGGTGGCGCTGGCAGTGCATCGCCGCCTCGACGGCGTCCACATGGTCGGCGGCATCCGCCGCGGCAGTGAGAAGTCCTAGCAGTCCGCACACGCTGGGGGAGCACCTCAATCAAGTCCGGCGGGGGATCGCTCATGCGATCGGCGACGTGCCCAGTATGCCGCGTCGCCCGGACAAGACAGGCGGTCCCCGGGGCGCGAACACGGCTGGCGACACCCGCAACCCACGGTGCGCCACGGTGCGGTCCTGCGATACTCTTCAGCGCACCTGGGCAGATCTGTCGAGGCAGTAGCGAGGAGGGCGTGAACGTGGCGCAGAGCGGGATCACGCAGGGTGGGATCACCCGTGGCCGCGCCAGTCGGCGTCGGACCACCCGACGAGCTGGTCTTGCGGCGCTGCTTGCGTTGACCACGGTGCTGGTGTCCGGCTGCTCCTCGGAGGAAGTGCTTCGATTCGGTTGGCCGCAGGGGATCACCCCGCAGGCGGAGAGCATGCGGCAGCTCTGGACCTGGTCCGTCGTCGCGGCACTGGCGGTCGGGCTCGGGGTGTGGGGGCTGATGTTCTGGACCGTCACCTTCCACCGCAAGAAGGCGGGCTCGGCGGAGTTTCCCCGCCAGACGCAGTACAACCTGCCGCTCGAGGTGGTCTACACCATCGTCCCGTTCATTGCCATCGCGGTCTTGTTCTACTTCACCGTCATCACCCAGAACAAGGTGACGGAGATCAAGGCGAACCCGGACGTCAAGGTGGACGTCACGGCGTTCCAGTGGAACTGGGAGTTCCAATACCCCGATGTGAAGGCACCCACTGGTCAGCCGGTCTCGACGATCGGTTCCAGCACCGAGGTCCCTTTGCTGGTGCTGCCCACCGGCAAGCGCGTGCAGTTCAGTCTCACGTCCAAGGACGTCATCCACAGCTTCTGGGTACCGGAGTTCCTGTTCAAGCGGGACGTGTTCCCCTACCCGGACAAGAACGACACCCAGAAGGTGTTCCAGATCTCCAGCATCGACCGTTCTGGCGCCTTCGTCGGACGGTGCGCGGAGATGTGTGGCACCTACCACTCGGCGATGAACTTCGAGCTTCGCGCCGTCAGCCCGGAGCTCTATCAGTCCTATATCGCGCTGCGTCAGAAGGTGAACCCGGCCAGTGGTGCGCCCTACTCGACGGCAGACGCGCTGAGTGAACTGGGC
Source organism: Actinomycetota bacterium (assembly GCA_030853285.1). GTDB lineage: Bacteria > Actinomycetota > Actinomycetes > Mycobacteriales > Mycobacteriaceae > X156. The sequence goes on from JALYVL010000143.1 coordinate 2,448, forward strand.
AAGACCAACCCGAGCTGTGGTGAGCTGTGCAGCCCGGTGTCCACGTCGACCATCCCCTTCAACACCAAGCGCGACTCGCGGCAAGCGACCGTCGCCGGCGGCAACTGACCAGAAGGACGTGGCCTGACCATGCGGATCGAAGCGCGTATCTTCGAGTTGCTCACCGTGTTCTTTCTCGTCGTCGCCGTGATCTACGGCATCTTCTCCCACGAACCGGTCGGTACCACTGCCTTGGCGCTCAGTGGTGGCCTTGCGCTGATCGTCGGCACCTACTTCCGCTTCGTTGCCCGGCGGCTGTCGCTGCGCCCGGAGGACTACGGCGACGCCGAGGTCAGTGACGGTGCCGGCGACCTGGGATTCTTCAGCCCGGGCAGCTACTGGCCGATCGCCCTCGCCGCGGGTGCCGGCCTGGCGGCGATCGCCTTAGCCTTCTTCCACGTTTGGATGGTCGTCGTCGCCGGTGTCGTGATCGTGGCCCTGGCTGCCGGTTTGGTCTTCGAATACCACGTGGGCCCAGAAAGTCACTGACCTCTAGGCGCCTGGTCGTGCTTGGGGTGGGTGTCAGGTCGTAGAGCCAACTCGGCCAAATCGGTGTCCTGCTCGGACCCAGAGCCGCCATGTGGCCGGTTTCGAGCATTGAGGACGGCCCCAAACGGGCGGCGTATGGCGATCCGGCAATACTTGTGCGACCTGACACCACAAAACCTGTCGGATCTGCGGTGTCGACACGACTGGGCCCCCTGTGGCGAGACGGAGATGGCCCTGGGGCCGCCAAAGGCTGCCTCACGGGGTTCGGGCCATGAGTGCCGCTCGGGGCGGGTCTGGGTGCCGGTCGCAACGATGTAGTCGCCAGAGATGTGCCGTTGGACGGTGTCCGCGACGCGCCGGTGGTGGGTGAGTGCTTGGTCCAGCCGCAGAGCGGCCCGACAACCAAAGGAGGTTGCCGGGCCGCGTGTGCCGGTGGCGCGGGTCAGTCTCGCCCGTCGCTCGGAGTCCCTGCGTCGGGCTTACCGGCCAGGGCACGCATCTGCTCCCGATGCGACTCGTGGTCGGCCTCGTCCAGCGCTGCTGTCTCCTCCGCGGTGTCGGGCCGGAACCACCCACCGCGGCCGGCCTTACCCGCTGAGCCGAGCTTGTTCATCTTCTTCGGTACTGCGGTGCCCTGGTACTCCAGTGGCAACGCGTGCCCGTGTTCGTCAAGCCCGCCCAGCGGCTGGTGCATCTCGATGAACTCGCCGTGCGGAAGCCGCTTGATCATGCCGGTTTCCACCCCATGTTCGAGCACCTCCCGGTCGGAGCGCTGCAAACCGATGCAAAAGCGGTAGGTGAGCCAGTACACGATTGGCGGCAGCACGAGGATGGTGATTCGGCCGATCCAGGTCATCGCGTTCAAGGAGATGTCGAAGTGGAACGCGATGATGTCATTACCACCGGATATTGTCAGCACCACGTAGAAGGCGATGGCCATGGCGCCGATCGAGGTGCGCACCGGAGCGTCGCGCGGCCGCTGCAGCAAGTTGTGCGGGGCGTCGTCCTTGATCAGCTTGCGTTCGATGAACGGGTACATGATGAGGGCGGTGAAGATGATGCCGCCCCCCAACGCCGCGGGTACGAAAACGCCGGGAATGGTGTGGCTGCCGATGTAGAACTCCCAGGCGGGCCAGAGGCGTGTGGCGCCATCGAGGAAGCCCATGTACCAGTCTGGCTGGGAACCGGCAGAGACCTGCGAGGGGTCATACGGCCCGAGATTCCAGATCGGGTTGATCTGGAACAGTCCGCTGAGCAGCGCGATCACCCCGAAGGTGACGGCGAAGAACCCGCCGCCCTTCAGCGCGAACAACGGCATGATCCGGATGCCGACGACGTTCTGCTCGGTGCGACCGGCACCAGGGAACTGCGTGTGCTTCTGGTACCACACCAGCGCCAAGTGCGCGGCGATGAGTGCGAGCAGGATGCCGGGGATGAGTAGCACGTGCGCGATGTAGAAGCGACCAATGATCAGGTCTCCGGGGAACTCACCGCCGAACACCAGCCAGTGCACCCAGGTACCGACCACCGGGACGGACAACATGATGGCCGAGGCGATACGCAGGCCGGTACCGGAGAGCAGGTCGTCGGGCAGGGAGTAGCCCGCAAACCCTTCGACGATACCGAGGATCAGTAGCAGCGCGCCCAGTACCCAGTTGACCTCGCGAGGCTTTCGGAAGGCGCCGGTGAAGAACACCCGCGCCAGGTGGGTGATCATTGCGGCGAGGAAGAGCAGGGCCGCCCAGTGGTGGATCTGACGGACGAACAGACCGCCTCGCACCTCGAACGAGATGTTCAGCGTCGACTCGTAAGCCCGGGACATCTCCACGCCGCGCAGATTCTGG
>JALYVL010000144.1 GCA_030853285.1 Actinomycetota bacterium
CAGCCCGAGTTCACTCAGCTCGACGTGGAGATGAGCTTTGTCGAGCAGGACGACGTGATCGCCATCGCCGAGGAGGTGTTGACCGCCCTGTGGGCCTTGATCGGGCACCAGATCACCGCACCCATCCCACGGATGACCTACGCCGAGGCGATGCGCCGCTACGGCAGCGACAAGCCGGACCTACGCTTCGACATCGAGCTCACCGAGTGCACCGAGTTCTTCGCCGACACCACCTTCCGGGTGTTTCAGGCGCCCTATGTCGGGGCGGTTGTCATGGCGGGCGGGGCGACGCAGCCGCGCCGACAACTCGACGCCTGGCAGGAGTGGGCCAAGCAACGCGGCCACAAGGGCCTGGCCTACGTGCTGATCGCCGAGGACGGCACCCTGAGCGGCCCGGTGGCCAAGAACCTCACCGACGCCGAGCGTGCTGGACTGGCGGTCCACGTCGGCGCGGCACCCGGGGACTGCATCTTCTTCGCCGCTGGTGAGACGAAGTCGGCGCGTGCGTTGCTGGGTGCTGCCCGCGGCGAGATCGCTGCCCGCGGCGGGCTCATCGACCCCGAGCAATGGGCGTTCGTCTGGGTGGTGGACGCGCCGATGTTCGAGCCCGCCTCCGACGCCGTAGCCAGCGGGGACGTGGCGGTGGGCGCCGGGGCCTGGACCGCCGTGCACCATGCGTTCACCTCGCCCAAGCCCGAGCATCTCGACGACTTCGACACCAATCCGGGTGACGCGTTGGCCTACGCCTACGACATCGTCTGCAACGGCAACGAGATCGGCGGGGGCAGCATCCGCATCCACCGCCGCGACGTGCAGGAGCGGGTGTTCGCCGTCATGGGCCTTCCTCCAGAGGAAGCACAGGAAAAGTTCGGCTTTTTGCTTGACGCCTTTGCCTTCGGCGCCCCCCCACACGGCGGGATTGCGTTCGGCTGGGACCGAATCTGCGCGCTGTTATCCGGAGTTGATTCCATCCGCGAGGTGATTGCCTTCCCCAAGTCCGGTGGGGGCATCGACCCGCTGACCGACGCGCCTGCCCCCATCACGGCCCAGCAGCGCAAGGAGTCGGGAATCGACGCCAAGCCGGCACCCCGAGGCTGATCGTGCTGCACCTACGGGTCATCAGCCCAGCCGACCTCACCGAGCAGGTGCTTGCCGAGCTGGAAGCCGAGTGCGGCGCCACGCACATCGCCGTGCAGCGCGGGACCGTCATCCGCCCCGAAGGGGACGTCATCGAAGCCACCCTGGCCAGGGAGGCCACGAACGCGGTACTGACGGCGCTGCACAAGCTCGGCGTCGAACACCGTGGCGGCGTCACCTTGGAGAGCCTGGACACGGTGCTCTCGGATGCGGCCGACCGAGCGGAGGAGGCTGCCCCGGGGGATCCGGACGACGCGGTCATCTGGGACGAGCTCATTGCCCGTACCGGCGAGGAGTCCCGCCTCAACGGCACCTTCATCGCGTTCCTGAGCCTGGCGTTGCTCATCGCAGCGGTCGGCGTCACCACCAACTCGCCGGTGACTGTGGTCGGCGCGATGGTGGTGGGACCCGAATTCGGTCCGCTGGCCGCCCTCGCGGTCGCCTTGGTGCGGCGACGGTGGGATTTAGCCCGCCGTTCGCTGCTCGCGTTGCTCGTCGGGTTCCCCGTCGCGATGGGGATCACGCTGCTCGGCGCCGTCGCGGCGGAGGCCACGGGGCTCATCACCACCTCCAGCTTGAACAATCTGTCACAAGTCGACTTCGTGTTTCAGGTCAGACCGTTCTCGCTCATCGTGGCGTTGCTGGCCGGGGCGGCGGGCATGCTGTCGATGACGTCTGCCAAGTCGGCCGCCCTGGTCGGGGTGTTCATCTCCGTCACCACGGTGCCGGCCGCGGGGTTCGCCGTGGTCGCCGCGACGCTGGGTCGGTGGCGCATTGCCGCCGAATCGACGGGGCAGTTGCTGATCAACCTTGCCGGGATCACCATTGCCGCCGTCGTGGTGCTGACCCTGCGCCGCAGGTCGTGGAGTCGCAGCGACACCGGGCGAGCATTGCCGGAGAACTGAGTGTCGCGGAGGAATCGGCGCCCGAACGCGTCCCAGGTATCTTTGGCGGCGATGCATGTCGTGGCTACAGACCCCGTGACCGATGTGGTGCAGGCAGCGCAGCGTCTGCTCACTCGGCGGACTGGCGCTCCGGTCACGTTGGTCGAGCCGACGGACCTGGGCGGCAGTGATCGCACCATGGTCCTGCGCGTGCGCGCTGAGGAGAATCCCTTCTCCCTGCCCAAGACCATGATCATCAAGCGAGTACTGGGCGACCGCGCGGACGGGCCGCCCGACGGCGCGCGCGAGGCGTTTCTCCGCGAGGCGGTGTCCTACCAGTTCGGCAATGCCCTGCGGCCGGCTAACCGGCCGGGGGCCGAACTCTTCGCCCATGACGTGGACGACGGCTTGCTCGTGCTGTCCGACCTGGGCAATGGCCCCACGCTGGCGGAGGTGCTGCTGCGCGGCGAAGACTCCACCATGCAGCACGGGTTGATGGCTTGGGCCCAGGCCCTCGGTCGGATGCATGCTGCGACTGCGGACGGCGAGGGCGACTTTCAGGCGCTGATGCGGCGCACCAAGTCCGGGAGCTGGCCCTATCCGCTCGCCGGCCCGGCTGAAGAGGCGCTGCAGCAACTGCCACAGCTGATGGATGCCCAACTCGGAGTAAGCACGCCGCGTGCTGTGCATCAACGGGCGATGCAGACCCAACATCTGCTCGGCGCCGATGCGTTGCGGGCGTTCAGCCCGTCAGATCTGTGTCCGGACAACGCCATGATCACCGACGAGGGGGTGCGCTTTCTCGACTTCGAGTGGGGCGGCTTCCGTGACGTCATGTTGGATGCCGCCTATGCGCTGGTGCCGTTCCCGGCCTGCTGGTGCATCCACGAGGTCAGCGCTGCGCAGTCGGAGGAGCTGGTGCAGGCGTGGCGCTCCGAAGTGGTGAACGTGTGGCCCCAGCTGGCCGACGACCGAGTGCTGTGGCCGCGGATGCTGGACGCCCAGATGCTCTGGGTCTGGCTGAGCACGTACTGGTTTGTCCCCGGCGCTCCGACGCGGCCGGACCCTGGCGGGCACCACTCGCTGACCTACACGCGACACGGGGCTCTGCAGGTGCGCTGGAGTCAGCTTGCCAGGGTGGCGGAACGCTGCGGTGACGACGCCGTTGCGGAGCACGCGCGCGCGGTCGCGCACGCCCTGAATGCGCCCGGCTGAGCCGTGTCCAGCTCCGAGCTCGGACTGTTCGACGACGCGGCGGAAGCACCACAAGTGCGCGCAGCGCGCCCCGGGTCGCCGCTGCCGGTTCGGATGCGACCGGCAACGCTCGACGAGGTGCTGGGGCAGGACCACCTGCTCGGTCCTGGCGCCCCGCTGCGCCGGCTGATCGAAGGCGCTGCGCCCGCCTCGTTGCTGCTCTACGGGCCACCGGGTACCGGTAAGACCACACTGGCCACGCTGGTCTCTCAAGCAACCGGTCGACGCTTCGAGGCGTTGTCGGCGCTGTCGGCCGGGGTGAAGGAAGTACGTGCCGTTATCGATCTCGCCCGGCGCAGGCTGGCGGCGGGGGAGCAGACGGTGTTGTTCATCGACGAGGTGCACCGGTTCTCGCGCACCCAGCAAGACGCGCTGCTGGCCGCAGTGGAGGACCGGATCGTGCTGCTCGTCGGCGCGACCACGGAGAACCCCTCGTTTTCGGTGGTGGCGCCGTTGCTGTCCCGATCGTTGGTCTTGCAGCTGCGCCCGCTGACCGCTGCCGATATTCATGCACTGGTGCGGCGTGCGGTGGCTGACCCGCGCGGTCTCGACGGTGCGTTGGAGCTGAGCACCGAGGCGGAGGATCACCTGGTGCGCCTGGCCACCGGCGATGCCCGGCGGGCGCTGACGGCGCTGGAGGCCGCCGCGGGTGCGGTGAGCGCGGCCGAAGGCGAGGTGATCGACCTCGCTGCCGTCGAGGCGGCGGTGGACGAGGCGGCGGTGCGGTACGACCGGGCTGGGGACCAGCACTACGACGTCACCAGTGCCTTCATCAAGTCCATTCGCGGCTCTGACGTGGACGCGGCCCTGCACTATCTGGCGCGAATGATCGCTGCGGGGGAGGACCCGCGATTCATCGCCCGGCGTCTGGTGGTTCATGCGAGTGAGGACGTGGGGATGGCAGACCCCACTGCGCTGCTCACTGCGACCGCCGCCGCGCAGGCGGTGCAGCTGATCGGGATGCCCGAGGCCCGGCTGGCGCTGGCGCAGGCAACTATTCACTTGGCCACGGCACCGAAGTCCGGCGCGGTGATCGCTGCACTGTCTGCCGCGGCCGCGGACGTGAGCGCCGGGTCCGCTGGGCAGGTGCCTCCGCACCTGCGGGACGGCCACTACGCGGGTGCGGCCAAGCTGGGCAACGCCCTGAACTATCGCTACCCGCACGACAACGCCGACGGTGTTCTCGCCCAGCAATACGCGCCGGACGAGCTGGTGGGACGGGATTACTACCTGCCGACGACACATGGCAACGAGCGAGGGGTGCGGGAGCGGCTGGCCAAGCTGCGCAGCATCGTCCGCGGTCGTCCGTAATCAGTCCATCGGGCGTGCTCTGCGGTGAGGTGCCTCGGCAGGGGCCAGTCGTCAGCGCGCGGCCTCGTGCGCAACGCACGCCATCGGGTGGGACGGTAACCTGACCGCCGGGTTACCAGCACACGGCGGTCAGGCACACTCCGTCCAGCGAAATGAGGTCGGTCGTGAAACAACAGGTGGAAGCGGACTGCGCCGTTGGGGCGGGGCGATGATGAAAAA
>JALYVL010000145.1 GCA_030853285.1 Actinomycetota bacterium
GGGTAAGTGTTGGTGTGGTCGAGGTGTTGGGCCTCGGGTTTGACGTCGCGGTCTACGAAGTCGCGGACGGTCTCGACGATGGACTGCTCTTCGGCGCTCAGCTTCACGACGTGACCTTTCCGATGGTGCCGGCCGCACGCAGGCGATCGATGTCGGCGGGGGTGTGACCGAGTTCGGCGAGCACAGCGGCGGTGTGTTCTCCTAGCGCGGGCACCGGGTCCATTCGGGCCTCCGTGCCGGCAAGGCCGATGGGCGGCAGCAACGAGCGCACATCGCCGACGGGGGTAGCGACCTCGCGCCAGCGGTCGCGGCCGGTGAGCACCGGATGGTCGAGAAACTCGCTGACCGTGTTGACCCCGGCGTTGGCGATCCGGGCCGAATCGAGCAGCCCGACCGCGTGCTCGGTGTCCAGCTCGGTGAAGCGGTCCGCGAGGATGGTGTTGAGCTCTTCGCGGTGGGCGACGCGGCGGGTGTTCGCGCAGAACCGCTCATCGTTGGCCAGCTCTGGGCGTTGCAGGAACCTCTCGCAGAAGCGGCCCCACTCGGTCTCGTTCTGGATCGACATCAAGATGGTGTGGCCATCGCCGGTGACGTAGGGACCGTAGGGGGCGATGGTCGCATGCTGGGCGCCGAAACGTCCCGGCTGTCGTCCTGCGCCAGCGGTGAATAGGACGGGCTGGCCCATCCACTCGGCGAGCGCCTCGAACAACGAGACCTCCACCGCCGTGCCCTCCCCAGTGACCTGCCGTTGGTACAGCGCGGCGAGGGTGCCGCTGAACCCGTACATCCCCGCGGCGATGTCAGCGATGGAAATCCCCACCTTCGCCGGTTCCTCCGGCGAGCCGGTCATCGACACCAGGCCCACCTCACACTGCACAAGCAGGTCATAGGCCTTGCGGTGCGCCCACGGTCCGTCGGCACCCCACCCGGAGATGTCGAGAGTGATCTTGCGGGGATCCCGGGAACGCACGTCAGCCGAGCCGAGACCGAGGCGCCCGACGGCTCCGGGACCCAGGTTCTGCACCAGCACATCGGCCGAATCGACCAGCTCGTGCAGGATCTTGCGCCCGTCGTGAGATTTGACGTCCAAGGTGATGGACTCCTTGGAGCGGTTGAGCCACACGAAGTAGCTGGCCATCCCCGCGACCGACTCGTCGTAGTGCCGGGCGAAGTCCCCCACCCCCGGACGCTCCACTTTGATGACGCGCGCCCCGAGATCCGCGAGCTGACGAGTGGCGAAGGGAGCGGCCACGGCGTGCTCGAGAGTGAGCACGGTGATACCAGCGAGAGGCAGCATAGCCATTATAATAGTCTATATTCTAAGGATGAGTGAAGAGAACGCTTCTCCGTCCACGGCGCCCACCGTCAGCTGGCAGGGCCGTTTCCTCGAGGACTTCACCGTCGGCGACGTCTACCGCCACCCGCTGGGACGCACGGTGCTGCCTGCGGACAACTCCTGGTTGACCCTGCTCACCCAGAACACGGCGCCGCTGCACTTCGACCACGCCTACGCCGCACGCACCGAGTTCGGAAAACCCTTGGTGGACTCCACCTTCACCCTCGCCCTGATCACCGGGCAAAGCGTGGTCGACGTGTCGATGAACGTGCTGGCCAACCTCGGTTGGGATCGCGTGCGGATGCCCAACCCGGTGTTCGAGGGCGACACGCTCTACTCGCAGTCGGAGGTGCTCTCGGTGCGCGAGTCCGGCTCCCGCGCCGACGTCGGGGTGCTCGCGGTGCGCACGGTCGGGTTCAACCAAGACGGGGTCATCGTCATCACCTTTGAGCGAACCCTGCTGGTGTACCGCCGCGGGCGCGGGCCCGGGATGACCACGGTGTCTCCGGTGTGGGACCGGCGGTCGCTCAAGGCGGCTGGGTTGTCGCCGTGAAGATTGCGAGCGGGCGCTCGTTCCGCTTTATGCAGGCTCTCAGTTCAACGTGGGGTAATCCGTGTAGCCCTCGGCGCCGCCGCCGTAGAACGTCGCCTGCTGCGGCTCGTTGAGCTCAGCACCGATGGTCCAACGCTCGACCAAGTCCGGGTTGGCGATGTAGGGCCGTCCGACCGCCACCGCGTCTGCCGGACCGTCGGCCAGCAACGCCTCCATGTCGTCCCGTTCACTGATCACGCCGAAGCCGGTGTTCAACACCAGTTCGCCGGACCACGCGTCGCGGATCTTGGTCAGCATCGGGTCGTCCGGCTGGATCAGCACGTGCAGGTAGGCCACGCCCAGGGTGTCGATCTGCGCGAGCAGCTCCGCGTAGGTGTCCCAGTTGTCGGTCTCGGTAATGGCGCCGGCCGTGTGTCCGGGCGAGATGCGGATACCAACCCTGTCCGCGCCGATGGCCTCGGCCACCGCGGTGACCACCTCGACGACGAAGCGCGCCCGGTTTGCGGCGCTGCCGCCGTAGGAGTCGGTGCGCAGGTTCTCCCCGTTGGAGAGGAACTCGTGCAACAGGTAGCCGTTGGCGGCGTGCAACTCCACCCCGTCCAGGCCGGCGGCAACTGCGCGCTTGCTGGCGTTGACGAAGTCGGCCACCACGCCGGGCAGCTCGTCGGTGTCCAGGGCCCGGGGCTTGGGAATGTCCTGCATTCCGGTCTTGGTGAACATCTCGGCGCCCTGCGGGGCAAGCGCCGAGGGTGCGATGGACTCGTGCCCGGAGTTGTCCGGGTGCGACATGCGGCCGGCGTGCATCAGCTGGACGACAATGCGGCCGCCCTCGGCGTGCACGGCATCGGCGATGCGCGCCCAGCCGTCCTGCTGTGCGTCGGTGTGCAGGCCGGGAGTGTTTGTGTAACCCTTGCCGACCTGCGAGGGCTGGGTGCCTTCGGCGATGATCAGCCCGGCGCGGGCCCGTTGGCGGTAGTACTCCACCTGCAGGTCGGTGGGCACGCCGTCGTCGGTGGCGCGGCTGCGGGTTAACGGGGCCATGAACACCCGGTTGTTGGCAACGATGTCGCCGACGGTGATGGGCGCGAGGAGCGGGGAGTCAGATGCAAGCGCAGTCATGGCACGCACAACCGCGGGGGTGAGGGTGTGCTTCCCCGTTATGGGATGGACCACAAGGGGAATAGCCGTGTCGGCATCACACCCCGCCGGCTCACGCGGCGGCGCGGGCCAACCGTTGGTCCTCCTCGAACAGGTGCGCCGTTCGGTCCGCCGAGGCCACCGCCCACGGTCCGGACGTCAGCGCCCCGACGCCCAGCACCGCGAGCCCACAGCCGGCCACGATCCACCATGCGGGGTGACTCGCCGCGGCGAAGCCGGTGCGCAGCGGCCCGGCCAGCCCCGCGTTCAGGATCGAACCGAGCACCGCGACCCCGAGCGCGGTCCCAATCTGCCGGCTGGTCGACGCCACGGCCGCGGCCACCCCAGCCTGCTCACGCGGCATCCCGGCCATGGCGGTGTTGGTGATCGGCGCGTTGACCATGGCGAACCCGAAGCCGAACACGGCGTAGCTGGCCAGCACCCACACCAGCGCGGTGTCCGCGCGAAGCTCCACCAGCATCAGCGCTCCCGCGCACATCGCCGCGCCCGCGGTGAGCAGCGAAATGCGCGGACCGCGTGCCCCGACGAGGCGACCCGACAGCGGCGCCAAGACCAGCGTCGTCACCGCCAGCGGCAAGGTGCACAGGCCGGCGCGGAGCGCCGAGAAGCCGCGCACGTCCTGCAGGTACAGGGTGTTGAGGAACAAGAAGCCGGAGAACGCACCGAACGAGGCGATCGCGATAAGGGTGGCCCCGGAGAAGGGGACGCTGCGGAAGAAGCGCAGCTCGATCAGCGGATCGGTGCGCCGCGGCTCGTAGATCAACAGTCCGCCGAGCGCGCCGAGCGCCAGTACCAGCAGACCCACGGTCGTCGGGGACGCCCAGCCGGCTCGCGGGGCATCGATGATCGCGTAGGTGAGGCTGGCCAGCAGCACGATCACCAGCAGCTGCCCGAACGCGTCTACCCGGCGCGCTCGCGGCGCCTTCGACTCGGGCACGAAACGCGCCGCGAGGACCATGGCTGCCAAGCCGATGGGGATGTTGATCCAGAAGATGGACCGCCACCCGACCGTGTCGATCAGCACTCCACCCAGCACCGGGCCGAGCCCCAGGCTGAGTCCCACGACCCCGCCCCACACCCCGATCGCCCTGGCCCGCTCCCGTGGTTCGGTGAAGACGTTGGTGATGATCGACATCGCGACCGGGTTGAGCATCGAGCCGCCGACGGCCTGCACCATCCGGAACGCGATCAGCCATCCCAAGCTCGGGGCAATGCTGCACAGCAGCGAGCCCAGCGTGAAGATCAGCAGCCCGACCTGGAAGGTGCGGCGCCGCCCGAGCCGGTCGGCCGTGGAGCCGGACAGCATCAGCAGGCTGGCGAGCACCAGGATGTAGGCGTCGACCGCCCACTGTAGACCGGACAGTGACGCGTGCAGGTCGGTGCTGATCGACGGTAGCGCGACGTTGACGATGGTGTTGTCCATGCCGACGATCAGCAGGCTCAGGCAGCAGATCGCCAGTACCAGCAGGCGGCGACGCTGACTCAACTCGGGCACATCGGCCAGGGTAGGCGGGCCGACGAGTGGCCGCGCGGACCTGCGGCGCGGGTCAATGGCGGATAGAGTTCTGTTCCTCGCAGACGACACCTCGCAGACGACACCTCGCATCCCAAGGGAAGTTATGCACAAGTCTTCAGTAGCAATGGCCGTGGGCGCACTGGCCGCAACGCTGGCTCTCACCGGCTGTAGCAGCGGATCGTCGTCCTCCGGGACGCCCACAACCACGCCGGCCACCACGAGCGCCGCCGCTC
>JALYVL010000146.1 GCA_030853285.1 Actinomycetota bacterium
GATCGGACGAATGTTCCCCGGGCACGCCGCCGACTCTATCGGGCAGGATGGGTCACCGTGCGCACCGTGGCCGAACACCAGACCGTCATCGCCCAGCTGATCGCCCGCCCCGAGCCGGTGGAACTATTCCTCGAGCAGGCCGCAGGTCGGGTGCTCGCCGGTGACCTGGTTGCGGCCAGGCCGTTACCCGCTTTCGACAACTCGGCGATGGACGGCTACGCCGTGCGCGCGAGCGACGTCGTCGGCGCGGACACGAGCCCGGTCACCCTGCCGGTGGCCGAAGACATCCCCGCCGGCCGGGTCGACGGGCCCGCCCTTGAGCCCGGTACCGCGCACCGCATCATGACCGGTGCGCCGATGCCCGAGGGGGCGGACGCGGTGGTGCAGGTCGAGGCCACCGACGGCGGCACCACGACGGTGGTCATCAGTGCCGAACGCACGGCGGGCACCCACGTCCGGACCGCCGGGGAGGACGTGCAGCTCGGCGAGACAGTGCTGCCCGCGGGTGCGTTGCTTGGCGCGTCGCAACTGGGGCTCATCGCCGCGCTCGGCGAACCAACCGTGCTGGTGACTCCGGCGCTGCGGGTGTTGGTGATCTCCACCGGCTCCGAACTGGTTGAACCCGGCCGGCCACTGCTGCACGGGCAGATCCACGAATCCAACGGGGTGATGCTGGCCACTGCAGTGCGCGCAGCCGGCGCGGTAGCCGAGCAGCTGCACTTTGTCGCCGACGACGTGACTGCGTTTCATCAGGCGCTGCGCTCGCGCCTTGGCCACGTGGACCTCATCATCACCTCGGGGGGTGTCAGCGCGGGGGCGTACGAGGTGGTCAAAGACGCACTGGCCGGTCACGGCGTCGAGTTTGCGAAGGTCGCGATGCAGCCGGGCATGCCGCAAGGTGCCGGACGCTACGAGGGTGTGCCGGTGGTGACATTGCCCGGCAATCCCGTGAGTTCACTGGTGTCCTTCGAGGTGTTCTTGCGTCCCGCGCTACGCGCCGCGATGGGCCTCGACCCGAACCGAGCAGTGGTCGCTGCGACGCTGACCGAGCCGCTCGATTCCCCCGCCGGACGTCGGCAGTTCCGTCGCGGCGTGCTGGATCGCGCGGCGCGCACTGTTCGGCCGATTGGTCCCCCCGCATCGCACTTTCTGCGCTGGATGGCGGCGGCTGACTGTCTGCTCGACGTCCCTGAGGGCGTCGCTCACCTCGACGCGGGCGCGCTCGTCGACGCATGGGTGATCGAATAGCACCGAAAGATCCGCGTGACGAACGGTCCGGCTGCACGCTCCCTCAGTCTGAACGTGGACACCGTCCGCGAAGAGCAAGGGAGTGAAGCATGCACGACGTCATCCTGGCAGCAGGAGTCAGCACAGGCAAGACCAGCGCCGGCATCATCGCCTACATCATCATCGGCGGCCTCGCGGGCTGGATCGCCAGCAAGTTCATGGGTACCGACGCACAAATGGGCATCGTGCTCAACATCGTGGTCGGTGTCGTCGGGGCGATCATCGGTGGTTTCATCCTCGGCAAGGTGTTCGGCCTCTACGTCGAAGGGGGCGGCTGGTTCTTCACCTTCCTCATCGCGCTGATCGGCGCGGTGATCCTGCTGGCGATCGCCAAGTTGTTCATGGGAAGAGGCGCCCGGCGCTGAGCACAGCATCCCCCGGTGGGCGGGTCACGTAACGTGTGACCCGCCCACCGCTGCGTCCAAAAGACCTCGCGTTGGCCTCAGACGTACCCGCGAGGAGATGGCTCACCGACGATGGCCCGCCGACCCAAGCCCGCCGACTCTCCGGTCGCCCAGGCCTCGAGCCGCGTCCGCCACGCACTCGATCTGGCCCGCGAGACGATTCCTCCGCTGCACGCAGCGGGGCGAGCGTTCGTGCTGGCACCAGCGGCACTCGCTGTGCTCGGCAGGCGCTCGCCGCTGCTTCGACGCACCGGTACCGTCGCGGCGCTGGCCTGCGCCGCGTTCTTCCGCGAGCCCCACCGCGTTCCGCCGCAGCGGCCTGGATTGGTGGTGGCCCCGGCAGACGGCATCGTCGCCCTGGTGGATACCGCGGTACCGCCGTCCGAGCTGGGCATGGACGCGGCCGCGGTGTCCAGGGTCAGTGTTTTTCTTTCGGTGCTCGACGTCCATGTGCAACGCAGCCCGGTGGGTGGCACCGTCCACCGCGTGACCTACCAACCGGGCAAGTTTGTTTCGGCAGACCTTCCCGAGGCCAGCGAGCACAACGAGCGCAACTCTCTGTGGCTGCGCACCGATGAGGGCCAGAACGTGGCGGTGGTGCAGATCGCCGGGCTCATCGCCCGACGCATCGTGTGTGACGTGCACGCGGGTGAGCGCGTGGGACGCGGACAGACGTACGGGATGATCCGTTTCGGGTCCCGGGTGGACACCTATCTGCCGCCCGGCAGCCGGGTGCTGGTCGATGTCGGGCAGCGGATGGTGGGCGCCGAGACGGTGCTTGCCGAGTTGCCATGACCGTGGCGCAGCCGTGAGCACACCACGCAGGCAGCGCGAGCCCATGAGCAGCCGAGGTGGGATGCGCCTGTTACCCAGCGCAGTGACGGTGTTGGCTCTGTGCGCCGGCTTGTCGTCGATCAAGTTCGCACTGGACCATCAGCTCGGGGTCGCACTCGCGATGATCGGCGCAGCCTCGGTGCTGGACGCGCTGGACGGACGCATCGCGCGCTTGTTGGACGCCACCAGCCGGATCGGGGCGGAGCTCGACTCCCTGGCGGACGCGGTGTCGTTCGGGGTGGCCCCCGCGCTGGTGCTGTTCGTGACCGTGATGGACAAGAACAACGGCGGCTGGGTGGTATCGCTGGTCTTCGTGGTGAGCATCGTCTTGCGACTGGCCCGGTTCAACACGCTGCTGGATGACGAAACCGCCCCGGTGTACGCCAAAGAGTTTTTCACCGGTGTGCCCAGCCCCGCAGGCGGCCTGTTGGCGCTGCTCCCGGTGGCGCTGCTGCTGCAGTGGGGCCAGGGCTGGTGGTCTGGCGCAGTGGCGTCCGCGATCTGGGTCCTGGTGATCTCAGCCTTGGTGATCAGCCGAGTACCGACGTTGTCCCTGAAGACGGCCCGTGTTCCCTTGCGCTATGCGAGCCTGCTGCTGCTGGCGGTGGGTACGGCGTTCGCCGGTTTGATCGTGTTCCCCTACGTTTTCGTTGTCGTGATGTTGTTGCTGTACGTCGCGCACATCCCCTATGCGATCTACCGCTTCCGCTGGCTGGGCTCCCATCCGGAGGAGTGGGACGAGGTGACGCCGGTGCGCAGGCCCGCCATCCGGCGCACTTCCTCCACCCGCAGGCTGGGTCTTCGCCCACCCCGCGTGCGCCGCCGGGTTCCTGCAGGTCGCCGGCCCAATCAGCGTCTGCGCTGACCAACCGCTGCCGGTAGCGCCGCAGTCGCTCGGTCGATCACGGGGTTGGTGCAGCCGAGGGTGGCGACGAGGCAACAGACGGCGCGTTCTGGCTCGGCGCTGGTGCAGCGGTTCGCGAGGGAGTAGTCGTCGCGCTTGGGCGTCCGGGTACGCCGGTGGGCGACGGCGCGAGCTCCGTCGTCGACGGCTCGGTGGTCGGGCTGGGCGGAGAGCTGGGTAACGACGTACTCGGCGGCGACGTACTCGTCGGCGCCGTGCGGGTCGGCGGGCTCGTAGTGGTGGGACGGCCGGGCACGACGGCCACCGGCCCCGGAGACGGGGAGTAGGTGGCATCTACTGGCGGCGGTCGCACCACCAGATACAGCGCCAACACCGCCAGAAACACCCCTGCCAAGGCGAAGGTGGACGTACGGATCCGGCCATGGAACAGGGTGGCGGGCAACTTCCTAGGCACCAGCCCCCTCCTGCGCTGCGGTGGCCGCGAGATCGGTCGAGACGCTGATGCCGTGTTGGCGGAACGCGACCGCGACCCTGATCCGCAGCTGTCTGCCCACCTCGAACTGTTTGCCTGGCAAGGTGCGGGCGACCATACGCACGTTGACCTGACCCACCTTGAAGCTCTCCACCCCCATCACGCTCGGCTCGTCGAGCATGAGTGGGCGCAACGATGCGTCCTCAAATGCGGCCGCGCCGACGTCGTGCAGCAGCCTGTTGGCTTCGGTGACGTCGGCCGAGGGCGTCAGCGGGACGTCGACGACGGCGCGCGCCCAGTCTCGGGACAGGTTCGTGACCTGCACGATTTGCCCGTTGGGGACGGTGATCACCTCGCCGTCAGCAGAACGGAGTTGGGTGACGCGCAAGGTGACGTCCTCGACAGTGCCGGTGACGCCGGTCACCGAGCCGAGAGCGGAGATGCGGACCACGTCACCGAAGCCGTACTGCCGCTCGGCGATGATGAAGAATCCGGCAAGCAAGTCCTGCACGATGCGCTGGGCCCCGAAGCCGAGCGCCACACCGATGACGGTGGCCGGCGCGACAAGTCCGGTGATCGGGATGCCGAGCCGGCCGATCACCAGCACCGTGGTGATGCAGTAGACGAGCACGATGGCGATCCAGGTGAGCACCTGCGCAACCGCGTGGCGGTGTTTCGACTGCTCCGAGCGCACCAAGGCGTCGCCGTCCATCGAACCATCGTCGATGTGATCAGTGATGCGGCTGCCGAACCAGCTGATGAAGCGGGCGAACAGCAGTGCACCGACGATGTAGAGCAAAATTTCCAGAAGGTTGCTCCGCGCCCACACGCCGAGATCGTTGATGGGAGCAATGGCCAGCGGTGACACGGCCACCACTATGCCTTGATGAACGTTGCCGGGTGCGGGGTGCCTGGCCTACAGCGT
>JALYVL010000147.1 GCA_030853285.1 Actinomycetota bacterium
GCGTTGGCACTCTGCGTCCGCGCCCGCTGCAGGGTGTCCATCACGCCGAGCTGGCTACTGCTGACCGCGTCGAGCAGCTGCGCGCGGGCCAGCACGTCATCTGGACTGGCCGATCCGACGTAGGCGCTGAAGGACCCGACGGTGCTGCCCTGCTGGTAGCTGCCTGCCGCGAACTGGTCGACCTGCCTGCGCGCATCCTCGATCCGTTGCTGCGCCACGGTCACCTGCTGCTGGGCCGATGCCTGCGCGGTGGCGGCGGCGGCCGCTGCCTGTTGCGCGGTGTCCAGATCCACCCGCGCCTTGTTGGCCAGCTCCTTCTTCAACGCGACTGCGCTGGTCAACTGGTCCAAGGCGGTCTGCGCGACGTTGAGCTGGTTCACCAGCCCGGCGACCTCGCCCGCCTTGCTGCTGGCGTCCGCGCTGGCCGAGTTGAGCTGGGAGTCACTGGGGTTGGGCGGAGGCGGCGGGACGGCGGCCGCCGTGACCGGGGCAGCCGCGAGCATCGCGGTGACGATGGCCGCTCCGAGCACTACCCGGACCATGCGACGGGGCGCGGGGCCGCGCCGGTCGCTCTCGAGCCGAGACACCGATATCTCTCCTCCAGCTGGCTTCCCCGATGCCTAGCGCCGCAGTCACGGGCGCGGCGAGGTGTCACCGTCGTCAACGTCTGTTTGCTTGCCTGCCGCCTCACGCACTGTGGTCAAGTCGACACGCCGCATCACTGTGACACTATTTTCTCTTCAGCGCCAGAGGCACCGTCATGCACTCTGCCACCTCCAGCCCCAACAGACGCATAGCGGACAGCGTCTCGGCCGTGTGTCGCGGCGGAGTCTCATGGTCTTCTCACTCCATCCACAACCGTCGTCACCAGTGCGCGCCTACCGTCGATGTTCGTGAGCAGTGCATGCCCAGGACGAAGGTGGTTCCAGCCGTGACTCAGAACGAGCAGTGGATTGCCACCGCGCGACTGTTGCGTCGCACCGGTTTTGGCGCCACCGGGGCAGAAGTCGACGCCGCCGTGCAGATCGGCACGCCGCAATACCTCAGCCAGATCGTGGCCAGCACACCCAATGCGGACCCCGGCGCCCGCAACACCGCTCCGCCGCACTTCGACGCCGTCGCCGAGCCGGGCAAGTCGGCGACCAAAGAGCAGAAGGCCGCACACAACAAGCAGCAAGCCACGCAGCTGAGCACCTTGACGACGTGGTGGTTACGCAGAATGGTTGCGGTGCAGCGACCCTTCGACGAGAAACTCACCTTCCTGTGGCACAACCACTTTGCGACCTCGGCGCAGAAGGTGAAACAGGCTTCGCTGATGCTCGCCCAGAACGAGAAGCTGCGCAGCATGGGCAAAGGCGATTTCCACACGCTGGCCTACGCCATGCTGACCGACGCGGCGATGTTGCACTGGTTGGACGGGGAGAAGAACACCGCCAAGGCGCCGAACGAGAACCTGGGGCGGGAGTTCATGGAGCTCTTCGCCCTGGGGCACGGCAACGGCTACACCGAGACCGATGTCCGGGAAGGCGCTCGCGCCCTCACCGGCTGGCGGATCAACCCCGACGGCAGCACGCAACTACGCCCCGCGCTGCACGACAGCGGGTCCAAGACCCTGCTCGGCGTCACCGGCAATCTCGACGCCGCGGGGTACTGCGATGCCGTGCTGGGGGCTCCGGCCTCGTCGCGCTTCGTCCTGATGAGGATCTGGGCGCAATTGATCTCCGCGACCCCGCCCGGTGACGCAACGCTCGCCTACCTGCTCGACGCATACGGCCCCGGCCGCAACCTGGCGGCCGCACTCTCGGCGATGCTCAGCTCGCCCGAACAGAGCGCGGCCCGCGGCTCGATCGTGATCAGCCCGGTGGAGTGGGCCATCGGCGCGGTCCGGGTGCTCCGCGTCTCCCTGAACGAAGACAAGGCGGTCCAACAGCTGGTTGGCGTGCTCCGTCTGCTCGGCCAGCTGCCGTTCTATCCGCCCAGCGTCGGCGGGTGGCCCAGTGGGCAGGCGTGGCTATCCACCGCAGCTGCCGACGGCCGCATGCAAGCCGCCTCGGCTTGGGCGCGCAGCGGGGACATCACCACCGTGCGGTCGGCGGCGATCTCCCAGCGGATCGACGCCGTCGCTTACTTCCTCGGTCTCGGTGGGCTCAGCGACCGAACGGCGGCCGTGTTGCGCGGCGTGGTCAACGACCCGGTCACGTTGGTGGCCGTGGCCATGAACACCCCCGAGTACCTCACCAACTGAAGGAGCAGCAGTCATGGACACGTTGACGCGCAGGCGTTTCCTGGTCGCCTCCGGGGTGGTTGGCGGCGCAGCCCTGCTGGCCGGCTCGGCCGGAGTGACGTGGGGTGAGCTGGAGCAGCGGGCGCAGAGCGATCCCTTGCCCGCGGGGTCGTCCATCCTGGTGCTGGTCACGCTTTACGGCGGCAACGACGGGGTGAACACGCTCATCCCCTACGCCGATCCCGTTTACCACGATGCCCGCCCGGAGCTGGCCTACGCGCCCGCGGACGTACTGCACCTCGACGATGCGCTGGGACTCAACCCGGCGATGAAGGGGATGGCCGCGTTGTGGGCCGATAAGCACCTGGCCGTGGTGCGGGGCGTCGGCTACCCGCAGCCGGACCACAGCCACTTCCGTTCGATGGACATCTGGCAGACCGCCTCGCCGAGCGCACCCACCAACACCGGCTGGATCGGGCGCTGGCTCGACGCGACCGGGGACGACCCGGTGCGCGCGGTGAACATGGGATCGGTGCTGCCGCCCCTGTCGGTTGGTAGCCGGTGCACGGCGGCCGCTTTGCCCGTCGGCGCGCAAAAGCCCTTGGCCAAGGACCTCGCGGGTGCGCTGCAGGGCCTGGGGATGGCTGCGGACACCGACACCCCCACCGAGGCCATGGTCTGCTCCTCGTTGCGCGCGGAGCGCACGGTGTCCGCGACGTTCGGCCCGATCTCGGCAGGCGAGCAGAGCAAGGGCAAGCAGGATCTGTCCGCCCAGCTGGATTCGGTCGCCCGCTGCATCAAGGCGGGGGTGCCGACCAAGGCGTACACGGTGAGCCTCGGCGGATTCGACACCCATGCCGACGAGCGCGGCACGCAGCAGACCCTGCTCGGTGCGCTCGACTCGGCGGTGTCGAAGTTCCTGAGCGACATGGCCGCTGATCCCCACGGAAAAGGTGTGGTGCTGATGACGTACTCGGAGTTCGGACGCCGGGTACAGGCCAACGCCTCCCAGGGCACCGACCACGGCACCGCAGGACCGGTCTTCCTCGCTGGGCTGCCGGTACGCGGCGGCTTCTACGGCGGCGAGCCCAGCCTCACCGACCTGGACAACGGAGACCTCAAAGCCGACGTCGACTTCCGCAGCGTCTACGGCGAAGTGCTGCACCGAGTGCTCGGCGCCGACCCCGCGCAGGTCCTCGGCGGGAGCTTCCCCGAGCTGGGCATGCTGCGCACCTAGCGTGCTGCCGGGCGTCGTCAGTTGACCTGGCGCTCGCCTTCGGCCCAGAACTGCTGACGGAGCTTGAACTTCTGGATCTTTCCGGTCGCCGTACGCGGGATCTCGTCACGGAACTCGACCGACGTCGGGGCCTTGTAGCTCGCCACTTTGGACTTGCAGTGGGCGATCAGCTCGGCCTCGGTCACCTCGGCGTCGTCCGCGACCACCACCAGGGCCTTGATGGTCTCGCCCCACTTGTCGTCCGGCACCCCGATCACCGCCGCCTCGGCGACGGCAGGGTGGCTGAACAGGACGTCCTCCACCTCGATGGAGGACACATTCTCGCCGCCGGTGATGATGACGTCCTTCTTGCGGTCGGAGATGACCAGCTCGCCGCCGTCGTCCTCGATGGAGCCGCCGTCGCCGGTGTGGAACCAGCCGTCCTCCAAGGCTTTGGCGCTTTCCTCGGGGTTATCCCAGTAGCCCTGCAGCACGACGTTGGAGCGGGCGAGCACCTCGCCGCCCTCAGCAACGCGCAACCGCGAGCCGAGCGTGGGTGGGCCGGCCTTGCTCAGCCGCTTGGCGCGTTCGGCCGCAGACAGCCCCAGGTCCTCGGGCCGGGTGCGGTTGTGGGTGAGCAGCGGCGAGGTCTCGGTGAGCCCGTAAATCTGCTGGAAGTCCCAGCCCAGCTCGGTGATGATGCGCTCGATGGTGCGGCTGGGCGGCGCGGCGCCGGCGCAGATGACCCGTACGGTGTCGCGCCCGGGGATCTCGCCGTCCCAGCCACCCGCTGCGTCGAGCACCGCGCTGTACACCGCAGGCGCCCCGCACATCAGGGTGACGCCGTGCTCGGCCACCCGCCGCAGAATCTCGGTGCCGTCGACTTTGCGCAGCACCACCTGCGGCACACCCATGCCCATCGTGGTGAACGGCATCCCCCATCCGTTGCAGTGGAACATCGGCAGGGTGTGCAGGTAGACGTCGCGCTCCCACACTCGGGTATGCAGTCCGAAGGTGGTGGCGTTGAACCAGATGTTGCGGTGGGTGATCTGCACACCCTTGGGCCGTGCGGTGGTGCCCGAGGTGTAGTTGATGGTGGCGGTGGCGTCCTCGTCGGGTTCGCTCCACTGTCGCGGTTGCACGTCGAAGCGCATGAGTTCGTTCTCGGTCTGCTCCCCCAACACAAACCGGTGGGTGGCGGACACGTCGGCGAGGGCCTGGTCGACCTCGGGATCGACGAGCAGCACCGAGGCGCCGCAGTTCTCCACGATGTAGGCGACCTCGTCGCGGCTGAGCCGGAAGTTGATCGGCACGCACACTCGCCCGCTAGCGG
>JALYVL010000148.1 GCA_030853285.1 Actinomycetota bacterium
GACCCGCCCGCCGCGCGGCTACGAGCATTCCGTCAGCGCGCGGGTGCAACTCCGTTCCGACGAGCACCCGCCCGACCGCCGCGCCGTCCTGCCGCAACTCGTACCACCGCGGATCGCCGGCGCGGGCAGCTGCGCGTCGGCGGCCCACCGCGATCAGGCGGAGTCGGTGCCCCTCGCGCCCGCTCGGCGGCGGGACAGTGAGCGGCGTCTGCCCGTCTTGCCGGTCGTCTGTCCCCAGTAGACGCTGTGCCGCGCTCCAGACGTGCGCGGTGCTCCAC
Source organism: Actinomycetota bacterium (assembly GCA_030853285.1). Classification (GTDB taxonomy): domain Bacteria; phylum Actinomycetota; class Actinomycetes; order Mycobacteriales; family Mycobacteriaceae; genus X156. The sequence goes on from JALYVL010000148.1 coordinate 279, forward strand.
CTATCGGTGCGCGCCTCGGCGTCCAGCACCGTGGCGCGGTTGCCGCGGACGGCGTGGCTGTCCACGACCACGGCCGACACCCGATCGAGGCGCCGCCATACCGCCGAGTCCAGCGGAAGGACCCCCCGGCGGCACATGATCGTGGACAGCGTGCTGGCGAAGGACTCCCGGCTGGTCCGTGATGCTTTCGGCACGCCGACCAGCACGGCGGCCGCGGCGTTGGCGAGCGAACGCTGTCCGGCCAGGCTCGCCGCCGAGCCCAACAGGGAGCCGGTGGCCGCTTGGTCGGCGAAACGCTCGATCGGTCCGGGCGGGACGGGACACGGACGGGTCGGTACGGACAGCGGGTCAGGTACCGCGGCGGCCTGCGCACCCGCTGGACCCCGCGCCCACTGCTGCCAGGCGGCCTGGCGCGCCCGCGCCTCGGACAGCGCGCCTGCGCGCTGTCCGGCGTCGACCAACAGGCTCGATCCACCACGGCCCAGGGCCAGCGCGACCGCGTTGCCCAACGTGATCACCATGTCGGCGCGGGCCGGACCGAGCTGGCCCTCCAACGCCCTGCGCAGCCGGGGCTGGGCGTCGACCAAGGCGAACACGGCCTTGAACGCGTCCGGAGCGCGGGGCAGTGCAAGCGCGCTGCCCGCCGCAGCGACGGTGAATCCCGCGAGGTCACCGGCGAGCTGCAGCGCCGCCGCGAAGACCGGCTCGCGGTCGCTGGGATGGTCGACCTGGCGGTTCCACGTCTCCGTGTCGGTGCCCCCATCGGCCTCGACCTCGGCTACCAGCGCGACCAACGTGGCGACGTCGAGCTCGCCCGCGGCGAACCCCACCCGGAGATGGCCGGTGACCGCGTTGACCCACCACCACCGCACGCCGTCCGTCTCGGCCAGGCGATCGTTCAATGCTCGGGCGAGCTCGGCGCCAGCGCCGCTGGTCAGGCCGCGCACCTCGATGAGCGCGTTTGTGGTCAGCGAGGAGTCACGTTGGCTGACCACCCGCCGATAACGCCGCCGCGGACGCGGATCGATCAGCGAACGAAGATCGTCGGCGGCCCCGACGCCTGTCTCTCCCAGAATTGCAGCGGCGGTGGTGCGCAGGGCGGCCCGCGAGGCACGAACCGGGGCGGTCGTCACCGGCGAGACCAACCCGACGCCCACCTGCGCGCCTACTGCCGTCGCGGTGATTGCGACGCCTGCGGTGAGCGCCGCCGTGTTGAGCGCGGTATCGGCCACCGCGACGCCGGCCCGAACGCTCAGGGCGGCTACCTGGACGGGGGCGGAAAGCAGCGTCCGCGCCGCGCTACCCCACGTCATCTCATGTCCTTCACTGCAGCGATCGGCCCACTGGGCAGCGCGGTCGGACGGTTTGGATCACTTCGAAGCGGTAGCTCTGGACGCGTTGGCGCGCGAGTTCCGGCGCCCGGCAGCCGTGCGCGCGTCGGCCTCGTGGATGGCGGGCCTGGTCGGTGTCTTGGCCGCGGAGTTGAGTTGCCGCATCACCAGCCCGGTGCTCCCGACGGCCAGCACCACCGGCCACTCGACGAGTCCGACAGCCCCGACGGCGGCAAGAGTCAGCGCGGCGGCGGGCGCGGAATGGGCACCGCTGCGGGTGCCTGCGCCGATGCCGGTCACCGCACCCTTGATCGACCCGTACACACCACCGACGACCGCCCCCGTCACTGCGCCGGCAGCAGCGTTGGTCGCCGCGACTGATCTGGCCGCTGCCCGTGCCGCCACATTGGCTAGTTCCATGATGGACTCCCGTGCCTTCGTCGCCGACGCGGAGTCGACATGACCAAACGGTACACAGATTCGGTGTCGCGCACCGGGTAGGGGAGTCGTGAGAGCTCTTGTCCGCGAGTAAGACCGAATCGTCACGATTTTTGGTCGCGCGGTACCGGGCGCGGTGGGGTGTACGGGCTTATCGTGTCGCCATGCAGTCCACCGAGCCAGGTCCGACAACGAGCTCAGTCATCGTGATGGGGGTGTCCGGAAGCGGGAAGACCACCATCGCCGAGGAGTTGGTCGCGCAATCCGGCTGGGTCTTCGCGGAGGGCGACGACTTCCATCCCAAGGCGAACGTGGACAAGATGCATTCCGGGCATCCGCTGGACGACGACGACCGGTGGCCGTGGCTGCGGGCGGTCGCCCAATGGATCGGTGGGCAGGAGCAGGCCGGACACAGCGTCGTCGTGACCTGCTCGGCGCTCAAACGCTCCTACCGAGACCTGCTCCGGCAGCACAGCGGCTCGGTGTGGTTCGTCCACCTGGCCTTGCCGCAGGCGACTCTCGCCGATCGACTGCAGCGGCGCACGGGCCACTACATGCCCGCATCGTTGCTGGAGAGCCAGCTCGCCACGCTGGAACCCTTGAGTGCAGACGAACCGGGAATCACCGTGGCCGGCGACGCGCCGCCCGACGAGGTCGCCACAGAAGTGCTCGAGGCGTTGCGTACGCACCGCTCCGGCAGGCTCGACGTCGGCGCCGGTTCTTCGGGACGGCGGTCGTGACCACGTTGGCGGCGGGCGCGTCGGCCAACCACACCCAACTGGTGATCGCGGCGATCCTCGGGATCGGCGTGGTGATCGTCTTGATCACCTGGTTGAAGGTGCACCCGTTCTTGTCGCTCATCATCGGTTCGGCCGTGCTGGGTCTCGCGGCCGGCTATGGCGCCTCGAAGACGGTGGACAGCTTCGTGAAGGGCGTCGGCGACACCGTGGGAAGCGTCGGGCTGCTCATCGCGTTGGGGGCGATGATCGGCGGCCTGCTCGCCGACTCCGGCGGCGCCCAGCTGATCGTCAATAAGGTGGTGGAGCGCGTCAGCCCTCGGATGCTGCCGTGGGCGATGGTGGCGGTCGCGGCACTGGTGGGTCTGCCGTTGTTCTTCGAGATCGGCGTGGTGCTGCTCGTGCCGATCGTGCTGCTCGTCGCCCGACGAAGCGGAGTCTCGTTGCTCAAGGTCGGCATCCCGACGCTGGCCGGCCTGTCCGTGTTGCACGGACTGGTCCCACCGCACCCCGGACCCCTGGTGGCTATCAGCCTGCTGAAGGCCGACCTCGGCCTGACCCTCTTGTACGGGCTCATCATCGCCATCCCGACCGTGATCATCGCGGGCCCGGTGTTCGGCACCGTCATCGCCCGTTATGTGCACGTACCCACGCCAGTGGCCCTGGCGCCGACCCGCGAACGCGTCGGAACGGGTGGCGGTGGGGCTATGGAGGGTGATGCGGCTGCGGGCGAAACGGCCACGCGGGGCCCACGCCTGATCCCCACGGTGTTGACGATGCTGCTTCCGGTGGTGTTGATGCTGGCCCGTGCCGTTGGTGAGCTGACCCTGAGCAAAGGAAACAGCACGCGGTCGGTCCTCGACGTCATCGGTAACCCGGTGGTGGCTCTGCTCATCGGAGTCGTCGTGGCTATGTTCACCCTCGGCGTGCAGGCGGGTTTTCCGCGGGACAAGATCTCAGCGTCGGTCGGTGGAGCGCTCGGCCCGATCGCCGGCATCCTGCTCATCGTCGCAGCGGGTGGCGGCTTCAAACAGACGTTGGTCGACGCAGGTGTCGGCAACGTGGTGGCCAGCGCGGTCAACAACTCTCACCTCTCGGTTCTCGTCCTCGGCTGGTTGATCGCGGTCGGAATCCGCTTGGCCACCGGCTCTGCGACCGTCGCCACGATCACAGCGGCGGGCATCGTCGTACCCCTGGCGGGTGGACTGGGCAGTCATCAGCTCGCGCTGCTGGCCTTGGCCATCGGCGCCGGGTCCCTGTTCTTCTCCCACGTCAACGATGCGGGGTTCTGGTTGGTGAAAGAATATTTCGGGATGAGCGTCGGGCAGACGCTGGCCAGCTGGTCGGTGATGGAGACCATCATTTCGGTGGTGGGTCTGATCGGTGCCCTGTTGCTCAACCTGATTGTTTGAGCGCGCGTGCGGCGATGTGCCTGCCGATGGGGATGGCTGCCGTCGCTGCCGGGGAGGGCGCGTTGAGCACATGCACGGTGCGCGCGGTGTTTTCGACGGCGAAGTCGTGCAGCAGCGTGCCGTCGCGGGAGACGGCCTGGGCCCGGATGCCGGCCTCGCAGGGCTGCAGGTCGTCCAGCTGCAGCTCCGGGCAGTAGGTGCGTGCCGCGTGCAGAAACCCGCGCTTGAACGCGGAGTTGCGCAGCTCGCGGGCACCGGTGCGGACGTGGTGGCGGGCGAGTGACCAGAACCCGGCAAAGGTGACGATGTCGCGAACGTCGGTGGCGTTCACCGAGCCCTTGCGGTAGCCCTCTCTGGAGAGTCCGAGCACGGCGTTGGGCCCCACGGTCACCCGGCCGTCCACCATCGGGGTGAGGTGCACCCCGAGGAAGGGCAGCGCCGGGTCGGGGATGGGGTAGATCAGGTGGCCGACCAGGTCGCGACGGTCCGGCGGCAGCTGGTAGTACTCGCCCCGGAAGGGCACGATGCGGACCGCGGTGTCGATCCCGGCCAAGCGCGCGAGCCGGTCGG
>JALYVL010000149.1 GCA_030853285.1 Actinomycetota bacterium
GGTCATGACCGCACCAGCGTATCGCGACGGCGACCGGGCCGATCAGCCCTTGCGGTTGTTCACCTCTTCGGTGAGCTGCGGGGCAACCTTGAACAGGTCACCCACCACGCCGTAGTCGGAGATCTCGAAGATCGGTGCTTCCTCGTCCTTGTTGATCGCGACGATGGTCTTCGAGGTCTGCATGCCGGCCCGGTGCTGGATCGCCCCAGAGATGCCGAGGGCGATGTACAGCTGCGGCGAGACCGTCTTGCCGGTCTGGCCGACCTGGAACTGGCCCGGGTAGTAGCCGGAGTCGACGGCGGCGCGAGAAGCACCGACGGCGGCCTTGAGCGAATCGGCCAGCGACTCGATCACCGAAAAGTTCTCCGCACTGCCCACACCACGACCGCCGGAGACCACCACGCTGGCTTCGCTGAGTTCCGGGCGGTCACCGCTGACCGCAGGCTCACTGCTGGTGATCTTGGTGGCGGTAGCCGCATCCGCTGCCGGCACTTCCACCGTCTCCTGCGTACCGGCGCCGGCCTGCGGCTCGGCGTCGATCGCACCGGGGCGCACCGTGATCACCGGGGTCTCCGTGGTGGACTTCGCCGTGACGGTGAAGGCGCCACCGAAGATCGAGTGCGTGACGTTGCCGTCCGAGGCGATTCCGACAACGTCGGTGAGCAACCCAGAGCCGAGCCGCACGGCGAGGCGACCCGCGACCTCCTTGCCCTCCGCGCTCGACGCGGCGATCACCGCGGCCGGGCTGACGGAGGCGACCAACGCGGCCAGCACGTCGACCTTGGGGGTGACGAGGTAGTTCACCACGTCGTCGGACTCCGCGATATAGATCTTCTCCGCACCGGCAGCGGTCAGGCCGTCGGTCAGGCCTGCGGCCGTACCGGGAGCACCGACGACGACTGCGGAGGGCTCACCCAGGGCACGGGCCGCCGTGATGAGCTCGGTTGTCAGCTTCTTCAACTCGCCGTCAGCGTGCTCGACGAGTACCAGGACCTCTGCCATTTCCTGTTCTCCTACCTTCTCGTCCGGGTTGTCATGAGCGTCGGCGTCAAATGATTTTCTGGCTCACGAGGTACTGCGCGATCTTGCTACCGCCGTCGCCCTCGTCGGCGACCCGCTCCCCACCGCTGCGCGGAGGCTTGGGCGTGGCCGCGGACACGGTGCTGGTGGCGGAGGCAAGGCCAACCTCGCCGGGGTCGATGCCGGCGTCAGCCAGCGTCAGCGCGGTGACCGGCTTCTTCTTGGCCGCCATGATGCCCTTGAACGAGGGGTAACGCGGCTCGTTGATCTTCTCGGTCACGCTGACGACGGCAGGTAACGACGCTTCGAGCTGATAGAAGCCCTCGTCGGTCTCCCGCTCGCCGGTCACAGTGGTGCCGTCGACCGCGAGCTTGCGCACGTGCGTCAGTTGCGGGCGACCGAGCACCTCGGCCAGCATGGCCGGGATGGCGCCGGAGCGACCGTCCGTGGCCTCGTTGCCGGCGATGATCAGGTCGACGTCGCCCAGCGTGCCGATCACCTTCGCCAGCGCCTTGGCGGTCTGGATGGCACACGAACCGCGCAGGGCCTCGTCGGAAAGATGTACCGCCTTGTCGGCACCCATGCTCAACGCCTTGCGGATGGCGTCCTTGGCGCCCTCGGGGCCCATGGTCAGCACCGTGACCTCGGCCTCGCCTGCCTCTTTGAGCTGCAGCGCCTCTTCGACGGCGCGCTCGTTGATCTCGTCGAGCACCGGGTCCGCGGCGGCACGGTCGAGGGTGAAGTCGCCGTCGGTGAGCTTGCGCTCCGACCAGGTGTCAGGAACCTGTTTGATCAGGACAACAATGTTCATGGGTCTTCGTCGACCTCCTGCGAGTGGTGGTGATCGTGGCCTTCAATCGAGCAGGATCGCACGACCTGACGCTGGCGCCTATGTTACTGACGAGTAAGGCACGCGCAACTCAACTCTAGGCGATGATGCTCACACCCTCGCTGCCCAGACGGCTGAGCAAGAACAGGTACTACTCTGCGCCGGTGACCGAGTTCGCCGCCGCCCCCGCCGAGACCCAGCTGCCGATCACCGGCGAGCGGACGGTGCCAGGCATCGCGGAGGAGAACTATTGGTTCCGTAGGCATGAGGTCGCCTACCTGGAACTGGCTGCGTTGTGCGCAGGCCGGACCGTGCTCGAGGCCGGCTGCGGCGAGGGGTACGGGGCAGATCTCGTTTCGCGCATCGCCACCCGCGTCGTCGCACTGGACTATGACGCATACACCGCCGCCCACGTCCGCCGTCGTTACCCGCAGCTCGGCGTTCTCCGTGGCAACCTGGCGGCTCTGCCCGTGCGCGATGCGTCGGTGCAGGTGGTGGTGAATCTGCAGGTCATCGAGCACCTGTGGGACCAGCCGGGGTTCCTGCGCGAGTGCGCACGCGTGCTCGCCCCCGGTGGCGGGCTGCTGATCAGTACCCCCAACCGGATCACCTTCTCCCCCGGCCGCGATACCCCGCTCAACCCGTTCCACACCCGCGAGCTCGCTGCCGACGAACTGGCCGAGTTGCTGGTTGCCGCCGGCTTCACCGTGCGGTCGATGCGCGGGCTGCACCATGGGGCACGGCTGCGCGCCTTGGACGCCACGCACGGCGGCTCCTTCATCGACGCGCAGCTGACCCGGTCGCTGGCGGGCGAGCCGTGGCCCGAGCAGTTGCAGGCCGATGTGGCGTCCATCACCGCCGCGGACTTCGAGATCACGTCCTCCGATGTGGACGCCAGCCTGGACCTCGTTGCGGTAGCGGTCCGCCCATGAGTGCCCAGCCGATCGGCACCTTCTCTCTGGTGCTGCACTCGCACCTGCCGTGGCTGGCCCATCACGGCCGCTGGCCGGTGGGCGAGGAGTGGATCTACCAGTCCTGGGCCGGCTCCTATCTGCCGCTGGTCCGGGTCTTGCGGCGTCTGGCCGAGGAGGGCCGGGATAACCTGCTGACGCTGGGGATGACGCCGGTGCTGGCCGCGCAGCTCGACGACCCGCACACGCTGCGTGGCATGCACGACTGGCTGGGCGACTGGCAGTTGCGCGCGCACGCGGCAGCAGGTCGTCCTGACGCTGCCCTGCGGTCGTTGGCCGCGCACGAGCACCGCTCGGCTGAGACCGCCTTGACCGACTTCGAGACTGCCTGGCGCCACGGGGCGTCCCCGGTGCTGCGCTCATTGGTGGACACCGGGAGCATCGAGCTGCTCGGCGGCCCCCTGGCCCACCCGTTCCAGCCGCTGATGGAACCACGCTTACGCGAGTTCTCACTCAGGGCCGGGCTGGCCGACACCGCACACCGCATCGGCTCGGCACCTCAGGGGATTTGGGCCCCCGAGTGCGCATACGGCCCGGGCATGGAGCTGGATTACGCGGCGGCCGGCGTGCAGCGGTTTCTGGTGGACGGCCCGGCGCTGCACGGCGACACCTCGCTGGCGCGGACCGTCGGGGACACCGACGTAGTGTGCTTCGGCCGCGACCTCGAGGTCAGCTACAAGGTGTGGTCGCCGCGTTCGGGCTACCCCGGGCACGCCGCCTACCGCGACTTCCACACCTACGACCATCCCAGCGGCCTCAAGCCGTCCCGGGTCACCGGCCGGGGTGTCGCCCCGCGGGACAAGGCGCCCTACGACCCCGAACTGGCCGCCGGTGCGGTGCAGCGGCACGCCGCGGAGTTCGTCGAGGTGGTGCGCACGCGCCTGGCCGCGTTGGCACTGCGCAACGGCCGACCGTCCCTGGTGGTCGCCGCCTACGACACCGAGTTGTTCGGCCACTGGTGGCACGAGGGCCCCGCGTGGTTGGAGGCGGTGCTGCGAGCACTGCCCGAAGCAGGCGTGCGGGTGAGCACGCTGGCCGGCGCGGTCGAGGCCGGGTGCGTTGGCGGACCGGTGGACCTGTCCGCATCGTCGTGGGGCTCCGGCAAGGACTGGCGGGTGTGGGACGGCGAGCAGGTTCGTGACCTGGTGCAGCTCAACGCCGACGTCACGCGGACAGCGTTGTCCACTGTAGACACCCTGGTCAAGGAGGACGGACGCAACCCGGTGGCCGACCAGATCGTCCGCGAGACGCTGCTGACCCTTTCCAGCGACTGGGCGTTCATGGTCAGCAAGGATTCGGCGCCGGACTACGCGCGGGTGCGGGCGCAGACCCACGCGCATGCTGTGTATGAGATCTGTGCGGCGGTGCAGCGCGGTGGCCCCGCGGCCGAGCTCGCCGCCCGGTGGCGCCTGGCCGACGGACCGTTCGCCGGCGTGGACGCGAGGATGCTGACGCCCGCGTGAGGGTCCTGATCATCTCCTGGGAGTACCCGCCGGTCGTGGTGGGCGGGCTCGGTCGGCACGTGCATTCCCTGGCCGTGCATCTGGCCGAGGCTGGGCACGAGGTGGTGGTGCTGGCCCGTCAACCCACGGGTAGCGACGCGGGCACGCATCCCTTGAGCGACACTCTCGTTGAGGGCGTCCGGGTGATCGCCGTGGCCGAGGACCCTGCGCACCTGGTGTTCACCGAGGACCTGATGGCGTGGACGCTCGCGCTGGGGCACGCCATGGTCCGGGCGGGGCTGGCGTTGGACTGGCGGCCGCAGGTGGTGCACGCCCACGACTGGTTGGTGGCGCACGCTGCCATCGCCCTCGCGCAGCATTTCGACGTGCCGCTGGTGGCCACGCTGCATGCCACCGAGGCCGGTCGGCACGGCGGGTGGATCTCGGCGCGGATGAATCGACAGGTGCACTCGGTGGAGTGG
>JALYVL010000150.1 GCA_030853285.1 Actinomycetota bacterium
TACCCCTACGGCGTGGAATTGCGGCCGACGCTGGGCACCGGCGGACCACCGGGAACCGTGGACCTGCGCCGGGCGGTGCGGGTCTCGCGTGCAGTCCAGCTCGGCAGTGCGCTGCTCTCAGCGGCGCTTGCCGTAGCGGTCGGCCAGCATCGGCACCGGTTCGGGTTCGGGTTCGGGTTGCGGCTCGGACTCGGGGAGCGCCGGTGAATCCGCATCCCCGCGGCTGTTGCGCCGCTCTCTGAGCTCTGCCCACACGAAGTAGCCGAGGCCCAGCGGCGCCATGATGCCGAACGCGATCCACTGCAGCCCGTAGGACAGGTACGGGCCGGCATCGAGCTGGGGCAGCGGCAACGCGGTGAGCACTCCGGGCTGGTTCTCGGCCAGCTGCAAATATCCGGGCAGGATCGGGAGTTCGGTGGCGGCGCCGACCGCCCCGGCGTTGACGGCGTACACCTGCTGCACGCCGCCGGTGTCGAAGTCCGCCCGGGACTGCACCTCCTCGTCCACCCGGATGCGCGCCTCGATCTGCACCGAGCCGGCCGGGGCGCCAACCACCGGCGGCGGCTGGGTGCCCTGCACCGGGCGGACGTACCCCCGATCGATGAGCACGACGCGGCCCTGCAGCGGTCCGTCGGCAACGCGGAACGGGGTCAGCACCTCGTATGCGGGCTCACCGAGCACTGTGCGCAGCCGAGCCAGCACCTGCTTGTCGGAAAGGTACGTGCCCGACACGGTGACGCGACGCCACTCCTGCTCGCTGCGCGGTTCCTGCCCAGCCGCATCAATCTCTCCCAGCGGGACCGCACGCGCGGTGAAGGAGTCGTTGATCTGGGTGTTGCGCTGCTCGGTGGTGCTGTTCTTGCCCAACTGCCACGGTGCGAGCAAGTTGAAGCACAGGTAGGCGAACCCGGCGACCACCAGGGCGAGGATCAGCCAGCCCGGCTTCAGCAGGAACCTCATTCGTCGCACCGCTCTACGGTAGGCCACCACCGTCGGTGGGCCTCTCGGGCGCCGTAGGGTCGATGACCGTGAACATCTCTGTGTCGGATCTCGGAGCGGCCGAGTTGGCGGCCTTGGGCCATCACGGCGATGTCGATGCGCGCCCCGGTCTGCTGGATTTCGCCGTCAACGTCCGAAGCCGGCGACCACCGGAGTGGCTGCGGTCCCGACTCGCCCACCGACTGAACGATTTGGCCGCCTACCCCAGCGCGGCCGAGGACCGGACCACCCGGGAGCAGGTGGCTGCGCGGCACGGACGCACAGCCGAGGAGGTGCTGCTCTTGGCCGGCGCCGCAGAAGGGTTCGCGCTGCTTCCCGCGCTGCAGCCTGCGCTGGCAGCAGTGATCCACCCGTCCTTCACCGAGCCTGAACTGGCCCTGCGGAACGCCGGAGTGCCGGTTGAGCGCGTGGTGCTACCGCGCCCGTGGAGCCTGGCGCAGGCGGTGGTGCCCGCGCAGGCCGATCTGGTGGTACTCGGCAATCCGACCAATCCCACTTCCGTGCTGCACGCGCGGGCGGATGTGCTGGCCTTGCGGCGACCGGCCCGCACCGTGGTCGTGGACGAGGCCTTCGCAGACTCGGCGCCGGGGGAACCAGCGTCGCTGGCTGGCCAATCGTTGCCCGACGTCCTGGTGCTGCGCAGCTTGACCAAGACGTGGGCGCTCGCGGGTCTGCGGGCCGGCTATCTGCTGGGTGATCCCGCGCTACTGGCCCGCCTCGCCCGCGCCCGGCCGCACTGGCCGCTGGGGACGCTGCAGCTGGAGGCGATCCGGGCCTGCTGCGAGCCCGACGCTGTCCGCTGGGCGCAGCGCGAGGCCGAGGTGATCGCCGAGGAACGGGCGCTGATGCTGGAGCTGCTGGGGGATTTGGTCGTCGGGTCCACGGGCGGGCCCTTCTTGTTGCTGCAGGTAGCCGATGGTGACCGCGTACGTCAGGCTCTCCTCGCGCGCGGGATCGCCGTACGGCGCTGCGACACCTTCCCGGGCCTCACCGCCAACCAGCTTCGGGTGGCGGTGCGCGGAGCGCAGGATGCGCGCACCCTGGCCGAGACGATGAAAGCAGTGCTGCCATGACAATTCGTGTCCGTGAGCTGGTCGACGTGCTGGAGGCGGCCTACCCACCCGAGCTTGCCCAGGACTGGGATGCGGTGGGGTTGGTGTGCGGCGACCCGGCCGAGGAGGTGGACACGGTGCTGTTCGCCGTCGATGCCACCGAGGCGGTGGTGACCGAGGCGCTCGAGGGTGGTGCGCAGGCATTGGTGGTACACCATCCACTGCTGCTGCGCGGGGTTACCGGAGTCGGCGTCGACACCGCCAAAGGGGCACTGCTGCACCGGTTGATCCGGGCCGGCTGTGCGCTGTTCACGGCCCACACCAATGCCGACGCGGCCGACCCGGGAGTGTCCGACGCCCTGGCCGCGCGGCTGGGCGTGCAGGTCTCCGGCCCGCTGGACGCCGAGCCCGAGTGCTGGGACAAGGTGATCACCACGGTACCCGTCGGCGCCGACAGCGAGCAGGTCAAGGCGGCACTGTTTGCGGCCGGGGCCGGGAGGTTCGGGGCCTACAGCGAGGCCGCGTTCACCGTCACCGGGACGGGACAGTTCAGGCCGGGCGAGGGGGCGCAGCCGACGATCGGCACCGTCGATCGGCTGAAGCTTGTGCGCGAGGACCGCATCGAAGTGGTGGCGCCGCGGCGGCGCCGCGGCGAGGTGATCGCGGCACTGCTCGCCGCGCATCCCTACGAGCAGCCCGCGTACGACGTGCTCGAGCTCGCGCCGCGGCCGTCGTCCTGCGGCCTCGGTCGGCTGGGCGAGCTAGCGCAGCCGGAGTCGTTACGGGAGTTCGCCACCCGGGTCGCGGACGCTCTGCCGCGGACAGTATGGGGGGTGCGGGCGGCGGGAGATCCGGACCGCGTGGTGCGCAGCGTGGCGATGTGCGGTGGTGCGGGAGATTCTTTGCTGTCCACGGTGACCCGACTTGGCGCGGACGTCTATGTCACCGCCGATCTGCGCCACCACCCTGCGGATGAGCACCTGCGGGCGGGGGGACCGGCGCTGGTCGACGTCGCCCACTGGGCCAGCGAGCAACCGTGGTGCGGGCAGGCGCAGGGCGTGGTGGACGCGGCGTTCGGCGATAAGGTGCAGACTCGCCTATCGCAGCTCCGCACCGACCCATGGACACTGGGTTGCGGTAGCACCTCACCCACACCCTTGGAGCCCACCGAGTGAACGTCGACCCCGCTGTGCAGCGCAAGCTGCTGGACCTCGCCGCGATCGACGCCGAATTGACTCGCATCACCCATCGGCGCGCCACCCTGCCGGAGGCTCAGGAGGTCGAGCGGCTCGAGGCCGAGCGGCAGGGCCGCAAGGACGCCGCCGTCACCGTGGAGACCGTGCTGGACGACCTTGACCGCGACATCCGCAAGCTCGAGCGGGAAGTCGAGGCGGTCCGCAACCGTGAGGAGAAGGACCGCAAGCTCCTGGCCAGTGGCACGGTGAGTCCGAAGCAGATGACAGAGCTGCAGCACGAGCTGGACACCCTCACTCGTCGTCAGTCCATATTGGAGGACGAGGAGCTCGAGGTGATGGAACGGCGGGAGGCCTCCGCCGCGGACCACGAGCACGCCGGTTCACAGCTGAGCAAGATCGAGGACGAGCTGGTCGACGCCCGCAGGCGGCGCGAGGACGCGGTAGCCGACCTGGACGTGAGCGAGCAGCGTTGCCGGGCGGATCGCGCCGGAATGGGTGACGAGTTTCCGGCGGACCTGCTCGCGGTGTACGAGCGTCAACGCGCCAGCCGCGGCGCCGGGGCAGCGCTGCTGCAGGCGCGGCGATGCGGTGCCTGCCGGATGGAGCTCGACCGCAACGTGATGGCGCACTTCGCCGCCGCTCCCACCGAGCAGGTGCTGCGTTGCGAGGAGTGCGGAGCGATCCTGGTGCGGACCAAGGAGTCCGGTCTGTGAGCTCACTCCGGGTGCTGGTGGAAACCGATGGAGGTTCCCGCGGTAACCCGGGGCCGGCCGGTTACGGGGCCGTGGTGCTCGCCGCAGACGGTTCGCGCACCGTCCTGGCGGAGCGGTCGCAGGGCATCGGGCACGCCACCAACAACGTCGCCGAGTACCGCGGACTGATCGCCGGCCTGGCGGCAGCCGCGGAGCTCGATGCGGGTGAGGTCGAGGTGCGGGCGGACTCGAAGCTGGTGGTCGAGCAGATGAGCGGTCGCTGGAAGATCAAGCATGCCGAGCTACGGCAGCTGGCCGCCGAGGCCACCGTGCTGGTCGGTCGCTTTACCCGGGTGCGCTTCACCTGGATCCCGCGGGCGGAGAACGCGCACGCGGACCGGCTGGCGAACGAGGCCATGGACGCCGCGACCGGCAAGGCCGCGCCGACGGCGATTGCCCCGCCTGCTCCGGGGTGGACCGGAGCCACCGGAACTCCGACGAGGCTGTTCCTGCTGCGCCACGGCCAGACGGAACTGTCGGTGCAGCGCCGCTACTCCGGCCGCGGCGATCCGGAGCTGACCGAGCTGGGTCGGCAGCAGGCGCAGGCGGCGGCACACCACGTCGCCACGTTGGGCGACATCGCTGCTGTCGTCTCCTCGCCCCTGGGCCGGGCCCGTCAGACCGCCGACGCTGCCGCCCAGGCGCTGGGGCTGCCGGTCACGGTGCACGAAGGATTCACCGAGACCGACTTCGGGCAGTGGGAGGGATTGACGTTTCGCGAGGCGGCGCAGCGCGATCCCGCT
>JALYVL010000151.1 GCA_030853285.1 Actinomycetota bacterium
GCGGTCGCGCTTGGCGTCGCCGGTGGGAGCGGGGGGCGCCTTGACGACGAAGCCGCCCTTGGCGCCGACCGGCACGATGACGGCGTTCTTCACCGCTTGGGCCTTGACCAGACCCAGCACCTCCGTGCGGAAGTCTTCTCTGCGGTCCGACCAGCGCAGGCCGCCGCGGGCGACCGACCCGAACCGGAGGTGTACTCCCTCGACCCGGGGTGAGTACACGAAGATCTCAAAACGCGGGCGCGGTTTGGGCAGCTCGGCGAGCGCCTGCGGGTCGAGCTTGAACGAGAGGTACGGACGGCAGCCTTCGCCGCTGTCCACGTAGAAGTTGGTGCGCAACGTGGCCTGTACCAGCGCCAGATAGGCCCGCAGGATGCGGTCGGCATCCAGGCTGGTGACCTCATCGATCAACGCCGCGATCTCCGCGACGTCGCCGTGCACCTGTTCGGGGGTGTTGGCCGGCCCCGGCTGCGACGCCGGGTCCAGCCGCGCGGCAAACAGGTGCAGCAACCCCGCGCACACCCGTGGATTGTCGATCAGCACACTCTCCACATAGGACTGGCTGTAGGGCATGCCGACTTGGCGCAGGTACTTGGCGAAAGCGCGCAGCACCATTGCTTGACGCCAGTCCAGCGCTGCCCGCAGGACCAGGGCGTTGAACCCGTCGACCTCGGCGGCCCCCTGCCACGCTGCGGTGAAGGCCGCGACAAATCGGGTACGGACCGATGCCAGCCCCCCGGAGCCACCGGCGATCAACGTCGGGTCGACCTTCAGCCCGAAGTCGTACACCCAGCACCGCAGCCCGTCCGGGCGCACCACCCCGTAGGGCCGCTCGTCGAGCACCTCCACGGCCATGCTCTGGAGCACCGGCAGTATGTGGCTCAGCGAGACACTGCCCCCGCCCAGGTACAGGGTGAACCGAAGGTCGTGCTCGACGTCGGACGGGGGCCGGTCCAGCGCCACATCGATCTGGCCCTCCTGCAGGGCCTGCAACCGCAGGATGTCTGCGATGGCGTGCTCGGGCGCGAAGTCCTCCTTGTAGCTCTCCGGCAGGGCCTCGAGGTATCCCCGGAGCTCACCGGGGCTGAGCGCCTGCCGCGGCATCGACTCCGACTCGGCAAGCAATCGGTCGTCCCAGGTGCGGCAGGCCTGAGCGATCTGCTCCTGCAGATCCGCTCGCAGCTCAGCGTCCAGCTTGCGGGGCTGCGGCGTCTGCACCGTGAGGTGCACCAGCGCCAGTGGCGACTCACTGACCCGCGCGGTGTACTCCAACGTGGACCCACCGAGCTCGCGCAGCAACACGTCCTGGATGCGGGTGCGAGCCCTGGTCGTGTAGCGGTCGCGTGGCAGGTAAACCATGCAGGACACAAAGCGCCGATAGGTGTCTTCCCGTAAGAACAGCCGTACCGAGCGTTGCTGACCGAGCGCCACCACCGCCGTCACGATGTCGTAGAGGGTGCGGGTATCGGTGGAGAACAACTCCGTTCGCGGATAGGTCTGCGCAACCTCGAGCATGGCCTGACCGGAATAGGAGTCGAGTTCGTAGCCGGCGCGCTCGATGACCGAGCGGGTCCGGCGGGCCACCACCGGGATGTTGAGCACGTTGTCGGTGAGGGCGGCCACGGTGAAGGCCCCCAGGAAGCGATGTTCACCGGTGATGGCGCCGTCGGCATCGACAGTCACGATGCCGACGAAGTAGGGGTAGACCGCCCGTAACACCCTGGTGGGCGTCGAGGACTGGGTGAGCACCATCAGCGTGCGCCGGTCGGCCCCGACCTCGATGGCGCGCTCCTGCAGCTCGTCGTGGCGCAGCACCCCGAGCCCGCTGCCGAGGACCGCGCGTAGCAGCACCGCTTCGGCCTTTTCCTCCGTGAGGCTTGCACTGACCTGGTAGTGGCGGTAGCCCAAGATCGTGAAGTGCCCATCGGCCATCCACCGCAGCAGCTCCGCCGCTTCCGCGACCTCCTGGGCGGGGTAGCGCTCTGACTGCGGCAACTCGCCCAGCTCGGTGGCCACCGCGCTCTGCACGGCTTGCATTTTCGCGGTGTCTTCCACGACGTCACGCACGTCCTGGAGCTGGGCAACGGCGTTGGCCGCCAGCTCGTCGAGCGCGCCGTCGGGTGCACCCGGCTCGAGCTCGAAATGCATCCATGATTCGACCACCGTTCCCGGCGGTGCGTCATGAGGGGAGGTCTCGGTGAGCACCTCCCGCAGCGCGCCCGTCAGGTCGCGGCGCACCACGAGCACGGGGTGTACAACTTGGCGCAGGCCAAGCCCGGAGTCGGTCACCATCGAGGACAACGACTCCACCAGATAGGGCATGTCGTCGGTGACCACCTGTAACACCGGAGTCGCTCCCGGCCACCCCTGCGCCGGGCGATGGACCCGCACCGCGGCGCGCCCCACGGCCCGGTTCGTCGCCAAGTCCCGGTGTGCGGCCAGCACCGCCGACGCGTCGATCGCGCGCAGCTGATCATCGGGTACGTGCTGGAAGTAACGTTCGCCGAGCGCCGACGGTTCGCGGTTGACGGGTGCGTGCTGCGTCGGTGTGGTCATCGGCGGTGGTCACTCCTTTGTGGGGATATGTGTGATTCCATCCACCCTAGCTACGACCGATCAACTCACCCGGACGGGAGCAACGCCGTCAGCGCAGTTCGTTCGTCCTCTCCCAACGGACGCGAACCCCCCGAGTCGCGGTCGAACCCGACCATGACGGCCACGACTTTTGCATAGATCCGACCATCGGTTCCAGGCTCCTTGATCGTTTGCACCAGCGTGAAAGAGCGGGTGCCGACCGCCTCGACCTGAACCCGGACGACGACGGATTGATTGCTGTACACCAGCGGACGCAGGTAGTCGATCTCTTGGCGCGCCACCACCAGCGGTGCCCTGCTCGATCCGATCAACCCCAGGAAGAAGCCGACGCGCGCCTCCTGCGCATAGTCGAGGTAGCGCGTGTTGTTCACATGATTCAGCGCATCCATGTCGCCCCAGCGCGGCTGCAACGTGAACTCGTACGGGTCGACCACCCGGGTCAGTCCCTGGTGAGCTTGCGGTGCGTCACCCGGTGCGGCCGGGCGGCGTCGGCCCCGTAGCGCTCGATCTTGTTCGCCTCGTACCCCTCGAAGTTGCCCTCGAACCAGTACCACCCTGCTTCGTTGTCGGACAGGCCGCCTTCCCAGGCGAGGATGTGGGTGCAGGTGCGGTCGAGGAACCACCGGTCGTGCGAGATCACCACCGCGCAGCCAGGGAACTGCTCCAGCGCATTCTCCAGCGACCCGAGGGTTTCCACGTCGAGGTCGTTGGTCGGCTCGTCGAGCAGGATCAGATTTCCGCCCTGCTTCAGGGTCATGGCCAGGTTCAGCCGGTTGCGCTCGCCACCGGAGAGGACCTCCGCCTTCTTCTGCTGGTCGTGCCCCTTGAACCCGAAGGCGCTGATGTAGGCGCGCGAGGGCATCTCGGTCTGGCCGACCACGATATGGTCGAGACCGTCGGAGACGACCTCCCACACGCTCTTGCTCGAGTCGATGCCCGAGCGATCCTGGTCCACATAGGACAGCTTCACCGTGTCGCCGACCTTGACCTCGCCGGAGTCCGGCTCCTCCAGCCCGACGATCGTCTTGAACAACGTGGTCTTGCCGACGCCGTTGGGGCCGATCACCCCGACGATGCCGTTGCGCGGCAGGGTGAAGGACAGATCCTTGATGAGCAGTCGGCCCTCGAAGCCCTTGTCGAGGTGGCTCACCTCCACCACCACGTTGCCCAGCCGCGGCGGTGCGGGGATCTGGATCTCGTCGAAGTCGAGCTTGCGGGTCTTCTCCGCCTCGATCGCCATCTCCTCGTACCGGGCGAGGCGCGCCTTGCCCTTGGACTGGCGCGCCTTGGCGCCAGAGCGCACCCAGGCCAGCTCATCCTTGAGTCGCTTCTGCAGCTTCTGGTCCTTCTTGCCGGTCACCTCCAGCCGCGCCGCCTTCTTCTCCAGGTAGGTGGAGTAGTTGCCCTCGTAGGGATACAGGTGCCCGCGGTCGACCTCGGCTATCCACTGGGCGACGTGGTCGAGGAAGTACCGGTCGTGGGTGACGGCCAGGATTGCACCGGCGTAGGCGGACAGGTGCTGCTCGAGCCACAGCACGCTCTCGGCGTCCAGGTGGTTGGTGGGCTCATCGAGCAGCAGCAGATCCGGCTTGCTCAGCAGCAGCGCGCACAGCGCGACGCGACGCTTCTCACCGCCGGACAGATGCGTCACCGCCTCGTCCGGCGGCGGGCAGCGCAGCGCGTCCATGGCCTGCTCGAGCTGGGAGTCGATCTCCCAGGCGTCCGCGTGGTCGAGTTTCTCCTGCAGGTCCCCCATCTCCTCCATCAACGCGTCGGAGTAGTCGGTGGCCATCAGCTCGGCGATTTCGTTGTAGCGGTTGAGCTGCACCATCGTCTCGCCGAGGCCCTCCTCGACGTTCTGCCGGACCGTCTTGGTCTCGTCGAGACGGGGCTCCTGCATGAGGATGCCGACGCTGGCTCCTGGCGCCAGGAACGCCTCGCCGTTGCCCGGCTGGTCCAGGCCGGCCATGATCTTGAGGATGCTCGACTTCCCGGCGCCGTTGGGGCCGACCACGCCGATCTTTGCTCCCGGGTAGAACGACATGGTCACGTCATCGAGGACGACCTTGTCACCGTGCGCCTTGCGGACCTTTTTCATGGTGTAGATGAACTCAGCCATGCCACCCAGCTTAGTGGTGACCTCGGGAC
>JALYVL010000152.1 GCA_030853285.1 Actinomycetota bacterium
CACGGATGTTGTGCGAAAGCCGCATTCGCACAGCCCGGTTGCGGCGAGGCTCAGTCCTCGTCCGAGTCGTCTCGGGCAAGGAAAGTGGCCAAGCGATCGGTGGCGTTCTCGAACTCCGGGTGCAGGTCGACAAAGGTGCGCAACTGCTCGGCCACCCACTGCAAGCTGACCTGCTCCGCACCGCGGCGCTGTTCGAGCTCTTCGATCCCGCGGTCGGTGAAGTACATCCAAGTCCGATCTGTTCAGGCAAACGCGGCTTCGACGAGCTCGGCCTGCTCGACGGCGTGCACCTTGGACGATCCCGCGGACGGCGCGGCCATGGCGCGACGCGACACCCGCTTGACCTTACCGAGCAATTCCGGCAGCAGCTCGGGCAGCGCGAGGCCGTAGTGCGGCCAGGCGCCCTGGTTGGCCGGCTCCTCCTGCACCCACCGCACCTCGGCCACGTTGGGGTAGCGCTCGAGCGCCTCGGCCAACCGCTTGCGGGGGATCGGGTAGAGCTGTTCCACCCGGACGACGGCGGTGTCGGTGATCTCATCCTTGGCTTGCTTGGCCGCCAGCTCCCAGTAGAGCTTGCCGCTGCACAACGCGACCTTGGTGACCGCGTCGCGGTCGCCTGACTTCCCGGCAAAGGTGGGGTCGTCGATCACCGAAAGGAACTTGCCGGTGGTGAAGTCCTCCACCGCGCTCACCGCCGCCTTGGATCGCAGCATCGACTTCGGAGTGAACACCACCATCGGCCGTTGCACACCGTCCATGGCGTGCCGGCGCAGCAGGTGGAAGTAATTGGCCGGAGTGGAAGGCACCGCGACCATCATCGACCCCTCGGCGCACAACAGCAGGAAGCGTTCGATTCGTCCAGAGGTGTGGTCAGGCCCCTGACCCTCATGTCCGTGCGGCAGCAGCAGCACCACGTTGGAACGCTGACCCCACTTGGCCTCACCGGAGGAGATGAACTCGTCGATGATCGACTGCGCCCCGTTGATGAAGTCGCCGAACTGCGCCTCCCACAACACCAGCGCCGCCGGGTCTCCCACCGAGTAGCCGTACTCGAAACCGACCGCAGCGAATTCGCTGAGCGCGGAGTCGTAGGCCAGAAACTTACCGGTCTCGTTTGATCCGCTGCCGAGATTGCTGAGCGGCGTGTACTCCGCGCCAGTCTTTCGGTCGATGACCACCGAGTGCCGCTGGCTGAAGGTTCCCCGGCGGGAGTCCTGCCCGGACAGCCGGACGTTGCGGTCTTCCAGCACCAGCGAGCCGAAAGCCAGCAGCTCGGCGAAGGCCCAGTCGATACCACCTTCCCTGGCGGCCTTGGCGCGCCGCTCGAGCACCGGCTTGACCCGGGGGTGCACGGTGAAGCCGTCCGGCAGATTGGTGTGCGCATCGCCGATGCGCTCGAGTACAGAAGCGTCTACGGCGGTGACCAGGCTGGTGGGGACCACCTGGTCGGACTCCACCGAGGGGCTGGGCTTGATCGTGTACTTCTCCAGCTCACGCACCTCGTTGAACACCCGCTCGAGCTGCCCCTGGTAGTCGCGCAGTGCGTCCTCGGCTTCCTTCATCGACAGGTCACCGCGACCGATCAACGCCTCGGTGTAGCTCTTGCGGACGCTGCGCTTGGTGTCGATGACGTCGTACATCTTGGGCTGGGTCATCGAGGGGTCGTCACCCTCGTTGTGCCCGCGACGGCGGTAGGAGATCTGGTCGATGACCACGTCCTTGCCGAAGGCCTGGCGAAAGTCCACGGCCAGGCGGGCCACCCACACACAAGCCTCGGGGTCGTCCCCGTTCACGTGGAAGATGGGTGCGCCGATCATCTTGGCGACATCGGTGCAGTATTCGCTGCTACGGGAGTGCTCGGGTGCGGTGGTGAAGCCGACCTGGTTGTTGACCACGATGTGCACGGTGCCGCCGGTGCGGTACCCGCGGAGCAGGGCGAGGTTCAGCGTCTCGGCCACCACGCCCTGCCCGGCGAACGCCGCGTCGCCGTGCAGCATCAGCGGCAGGACGGTGAAGCCTTCCTCGCCGCGGTCGATGAGGTCCTGCTTGGCCCGGACGATGCCCTCCAGCACCGGGTCGACGGCCTCGAGGTGCGAGGGGTTCGCGGTGAGCGACACCTTCGTCTCCCCATCGCCGAACATCTGGATGTACTTGCCCTCCGCGCCCAAGTGGTACTTGACGTCCCCGGAGCCGTGCGCCTGCGTGGGGTTGAGGTTGCCCTCGAACTCGTTGAAGATCTGCGAGTAGGGCTTGCCCACGATGTTCGCCAGCACGTTGAGGCGGCCGCGGTGCGGCATCCCGATGACCACCTCGTCGAGGCCGTGCTCGGCGGCGGAGTCCAGCACGGTGTCCATCATCGGGATGACGGTCTCGCTGCCCTCGAGGGAGAATCGCTTTTGCCCCACGTACTTGGTCTGCAAGAAGGTCTCGAAGGCTTCGGCGGCGTTGAGCCGGCTCAGGATGTACTTCTGCTCCCCGAGACTGGGCTTGGTCTGCGGAATCTCGATTCGCGCCCGCAACCAGGCGAGTTGCTCCGGTTCCAGGATGTGGGTGTACTCGATCCCGACGCTTCGACAGTAGGAATCACGCAGCACGCCGAGCACGTCGCGCAGCTTCATGTGCTCTTGGCCGGCGAATCCGCCGACGGGGAACTCCCGGTCCAGATCCCACAGGGTCAGGTTGTGGCTGAGCACGTCGAGGTCCGGATGCTGGCGGCGGCCGTAGTGCAGTGGGTCGGTGTCGGCCATCAGATGGCCGCGGTTGCGGTAGGCCTCGATCAGCTCCAGGACCCTGGTGCTCTTGTCGACGGCGCTCTCCGGGATGTCCTGCACCCAGCGGATGGGCTCGTAGGGCAGGCCGAGGGAGTCGAAGATGTCGTCGTAGAAGTTGTCCTCACCGAGCAACAACTGGTGCACGGTGCGAAGGAAGTCACCGGACTCGGCGCCCTGGATGATGCGGTGGTCATAGGTCGAGGTCAGCGTCATCGTCCGGCTGATACCGAGCTTGGTCAGCTGTCGATCGCTCGCGCCCTGGAATTCGGCTGGGTATTCCATCGCGCCTGCGCCGATGATGGCGCCCTGCCCGCTCAGTAGGCGCGGTACCGAGTGCACGGTGCCGATGGTGCCGGGATTGGTCAGCGAGATCGTCGTTCCCGCGAAGTCCTCGCCGGTGAGCTTGCCGGTGCGTGCCTTACGGATGATCTCCTCGTAGGCCGACCAGAACTGGTTGAAGCTCATCGTCTCGCAGGCCTTGATGGAGGCCACCACCAGCGAACGATTGCCGTCCTTGCCGGGCAGGTCGATGGCCAGGCCGAAGTTCACATGCGGGGGAGTGATGACGTTGGGCTTGCCGTCGACCTCGGCGAAGTGCCGGTTCATGTTCGGGAAAGACTCGAGCGCGCGCACCAAGGCGTACCCGAGAATGTGGGTGAAGGAGATCTTGCCACCGCGTCCGCGCCGCAGGTGGTTGTTGATCACGATGCGGTTGTCGAACATGAGCTTCGCAGGCACGGTTCGCACGCTGGTTGCCGTAGGCACGCTCAGTGACGCGTTCATGTTCTTGACGACGGCGGCAGCGGCACCGCGCAACACCGATTTCTGCTCGGTGGGCCCATCCTCTTGGGGATCCGCCTTCGGTGCCTGCGCCGCCTTGTCGGACTTCTCCGCCGGCGATCCGCTTGACTTGGCGGCCTTCGCGGTTGCGGCTTTCTCGGCAGGCCGCACCGACTTGGGGACGGACGCCTTCTGCGGCTCCGCCAGATTCCGGCTCACCGCCGCGTGTGGCGCGGGCTCGGTCTTGGGCGCGGGCTCGGTCTTGGGGGCCGCGGGGGCAGGCTCGGACTCCTTGGACGCGCCGTCACCCGAGCCACTGCTGTCGTTGGCGCTGGCATCGGGGCCGGGAGCGGGCGCCTCCGTACCGGCGCTGCCGTTGCGGCCGGGGCTGTAGTCGGCAAAGAACTCGTGCCAGGCCGTATCCACGGACGACGGATCGTCCTGGTACCGCTGGTACATCTCGTCCACCAGCCACTCGTTGGACCCGAACTCGGACGCAGAACCGCTCGACACGGAGGCGTTCCCCTCTTTCCTTCTCGATCTTGGTAGCTCACCGATCCCTGCAGGTTAGCCTGGTTGGCCGCCCGGTATGCGGCCGGACACGTTCGCGTGCTGGGTCGCCGTTCCCGACCCTCCACAACTCCGCGTACCGCCCGTCAGCGGCAAGCAACTCCTAGGTCATGTCACGTCGCGGCGCTCGGCCACCAACCAGGCCCCCAGGCAGCAGGCGAGCACCCACACCGCGAAGACGAGGCCGCCCGCCCACCAGCTCAGGGAGCTGCCGGCCAGCAGATCCTCGAAGTTTGCCTGCGTGCGCAGCGGCGCCTGCCCGATGGCGAAGTCCGCCGCCAGCCTGCGGGTGAAGGCGTTGCTCGCCGAGCTCGGCAGCACGTCGGCCAACGCGCCCGCGCCCACTTGTCGCAGCAAGTACCCACCGAGCGTCTCGACCAGCAGCCGGGTGATCAGTGCCCCCAGGAGCGCGACCAGCTGGTTGGTGACCAGCGTCCCGATGCCGACCCCGGCGACCGTCCACAGCACCAGCACCACCGACCCGAGTACCGCCACGGCCAAGAACTCCTCGACCGGTGGGAAGCTCGTCCATCCACCGATGGTCAGTCCGCCGAGAGTGGCCGCGGCCATCACGACGACGGCGTACGCAAACCCAAGCCCCGCGTAGA
>JALYVL010000153.1 GCA_030853285.1 Actinomycetota bacterium
CTCCGGCTGGTTTGGAAGCATGGAGTCATTGGGGTATGGTGTAATTGGCAACACGGCTGATTCTGGTTCAGTTGTTCTAGGTTCGAGTCCTGGTACCCCAGCTGAGAGATCAGCGCACGTGTTGATTTCCCTGGCCCCGTCGTCTAGCGGCCTAGGACGCCGCCCTCTCAAGGCGGTAGCGCGGGTTCGAATCCCGTCGGGGCTACACCGGTGACAGAACCCCCTGTCGCACGCAGCGGCAGGGGGTTGTTGCATTCGTGGCGGGACTCATCGCGGCCGAGAGGCACTTCACAGACGTTTCGGGCGGCCAGAGACGACCGTAGAGTGCCTCTCGGCAACCAGCGGTGACAGCGGAGGCGTTACAGGCGGTGGTGCAGCGCCTCGGCTGCCGCGAGCAGGTCGGTGGCCCAGCGCGCACCCGGCCTGCGGCCGATCCGGTCGACCGGACCAGACACAGACACCGCGGCGATCACGGCGCCGTCCCCGTCCCGGACCGGGGCGGACACACTCGCGACCCCCGGCTCGCGCTCGGCATTGCTCTGCGCCCATCCGCGGCGCCGGACCTCACGCAAGGTCTGCTCGCTGAACGACGCCTCGCCGAGCACCGCCCGCTGCAGTTGTGCGTCCGCCCACGCCAGCAGCACCTTGGCCCCGGAGCCGGCACCCAGGGGCAGGTGGGCGCCGACGAGCACGGTGTCCCGCAACCCTGCCGGCGGCTCGGCCGCCGCAACGCACACCCGCGCCGACCCCTCGCGGCGGTACAGCTGAACGCTCTCGCCGGTGATGTCCCGCAACCGGGGCAGCACGGACGACGCGGCGTCGAGCAAGGGGTCGATGGCTGCGGTGGCCAACTCGTTGAGTGCAGGCCCGGGGCGCCAGCGCCCGTCGCTATCGCGGCTGAGCAGCCGATGCAGCTCGAGACCGACGGCGATGCGGTGAGCAGTGGCTCGGGGAAGCCCGGTACGGCTGCACAGCTCGCCGAGCCCGCAGGGGTGCTCGGCCACGGTGTGCAGGACCAGCACCGCCTTGTCCAGAACGCCGATTCCGCTATGCTGTCTCATAAGTCGATACTAGCGTCTCATATGTTGAGAAGCCAGGCGTGCACAACCGGAGCAGTGAAGGTGGATCAGATGGCGAAGACACTGGCCGAGAAGGTGTGGGACGCCCACGTCGTGCACCGGGGCGCAGGCGAGGGGGAGCAGCGCGAACCGGACCTGCTCTACATCGACCTGCACCTCGTGCACGAGGTCACCAGCCCGCAGGCCTTCGAAGGGCTGCGCCTGGCCGGGCGCCCGGTGCGCAGGCCCGACCTCACCATCGCCACCGAGGACCACAACGTCCCGACCACCGACATCGACAAGCCGATCGCCGACTTGGTCTCCCGCACCCAGGTGGACACTCTGCGCAACAACTGTGCCGAGTTCGGGATTCGCTTGCACTCGATGGGCGACGTCGAGCAGGGGATCGTGCACATCATCGGCCCGCAGCTGGGCCTCACTCAGCCGGGTGTGACCATCGTCTGCGGGGACAGCCACACCTCCACGCACGGTGCGTTCGGGGCGCTGGCGTTCGGGATCGGTACCAGCGAGGTCGAGCACGTAATGGCCACGCAGTCGCTGTCGCTGCGCCCGTTCAAGACCATGGCCATCACCGTCGACGGCGAGCTGCCCGCCGGAGTGACGAGCAAGGACCTCATCCTTGCCGTGATCGCCCAGATCGGGACCGGCGGCGGGCAGGGCTACGTGCTGGAGTACCGCGGCAGCGCCATCCGTGCGCTGTCCATGGAAGCGCGGATGACGGTGTGCAACATGTCCATCGAGGCCGGGGCCCGGGCCGGGATGATCGCGCCCGACCAGAGCACCTACGACTATCTCAAAGGGCGCCCACACGCGCCGCAGGGCGCCGACTGGGACGCCGCGGTGGCCAGCTGGGAGCAGCTCGGTACAGACGGCGACGCGGTGTTCGACCACGAGGTGCACATCGACGCCTCGGTGCTGGCGCCATTCGTCACCTGGGGTACCAACCCCGGCCAGGGTCTGCCGCTGAGCGCTGCGGTTCCGGACCCGGAGCAGATCGCCGACGAGGCAAAGCGGGTCTCCGCGGAGAAGGCCATCGAGTACATGGGTCTCACCCCGGGGATGCCGCTGCGCGAGGTCGCGGTGGACACCGTGTTCCTGGGCTCGTGCACCAACGGAAGAATCGAGGACTTGCGCGCGGCCGCCACAATCCTGCAGGGGCGGCGGGTGGCCGACGGGCTGCGAATGCTGGTGGTGCCCGGATCCATGCGCGTCAAGGCTCAAGCCGAGCAGGAAGGTCTGGACCAGGTGTTCACCGCGGCAGGCGCGGAGTGGCGCCAGGCGGGGTGCTCGATGTGCCTGGGGATGAACCCCGACCAGCTTGCTCCCGGGGAGCGCGCGGCCTCGACATCCAACCGAAACTTTGAAGGGCGCCAGGGCAAGGGCGGCCGCACCCATCTGGTGTCGCCGCAGGTAGCCGCGGCCACCGCCGTGCGCGGAACGCTTTCCGCCCCCGCCGACCTGAGCTGAGCTGAGAGGAACAGTCATGGATGTTTTCACGACGCACACCGGTATCGGAGTGCCCCTGCGACGGTCCAATGTGGACACCGATCAGATCATCCCCGCGGTGTACCTGAAACGGGTCACGCGTACCGGATTCGAGGACGGACTGTTCGCCGCCTGGCGGGGCGACCCGGAGTTCATCCTGAACAAGGCTCCCTACGACGCCGGGTCGGTGCTGGTCGCCGGGCCTGACTTCGGTACCGGCTCCTCGCGTGAGCACGCCGTGTGGGCACTGGGTGACTACGGGTTTCGGGTGGTCATCGCCTCCCGCTTCGCAGACATCTTCCGAGGCAACGCAGGCAAGCAGGGCCTGCTCGCGGCCCAGTGCAGCCAGTCCGATGTGGAACTGTTGTGGAAGTTGCTGGAGGAACAACCGGGCACACAGGTCACCGTCGACCTCAGCGAGCGGACCGTGACGGCGGGCAGTCTGGTGCTGCCGTTCGAGATCGATGACTACACGCGCTGGCGGCTGCTCGAGGGCTTGGACGACATCGGGCTCACCCTGCGCCAGGCGGAGGCCATCGACAGTTTCGAGGCCGCTCGGCCGTCTTGGCTACCGGTGACCACCGCGTCGGCCGCGCACTGAATTCGTTGCCTCCGCGCGCCAGAAATGGCGCGGCACATGGACTCCTGGTGATTCTGGGTTTACCGTGGCCTCCAGCCGGTCCGACCGTGACCACCCGTTGGCGGAGGAATTCAAGATGAACAAAGCGCAGCTCATCGATGCACTAGCCGAACGTTTGAATGGGGACAAGCGTGTGGCCGCCGACGCGGTGCAGCATGTGGTCGATATCGTGGTGCGGACGGTCGAGGGCGGCGACCACGTCACCATCACCGGCTTCGGGGTATTCGAGAAGCGCTCGCGCGCTGCCCGGGTCGCGCGCAACCCGCGCACCGGCGACACCGTCCGGGTTGCGCCCACGTCTGTACCGGCGTTCCGGCCCGGTGCTCAGTTCAAAGCCGTGGTGGCGGGTGAGCAGAAGTTGACGGCCGGTGCTCCCGCGGTGAAACGCGCCGCGGCAGGTAAGGCGCCTGCGAAGAAGAAGACCACAGCGGCGAAAACGCTCGCAGCCAAGGACTCCGCACCCGCCAAGAAGGCCACCGCAGGAAAGACTCTCGGCGCCACCAAGAAAGCGGACTCCAAGAAGAGCGCGGCCAAAAAGAGCAAGAAGTAGCTCGGACTCGCGCGGTCAGCGAACCGGTGCAGCCAGGTGGTCGACCGCCACGACGTGTCCGGCGTGGGTGGAGAGTACCCAGGTGCTGGCCTTACGGTTTCGTGACGGGGGCAGTCGAACGCCGTCCCGCGAGGCCACCCAGCTGAGCAGTTGCGGAATGATGTCGCCCTGGCTGCACAGGACGGCAATCTCGCCGCCAGCAAGGATCTCGTCCAAGCGTCGACGGGCACACTCCGGTGCCTCAACGTAAGCGTCGTCGGACAGTGCGGGCTCGGAGGTCACCGATGTCCCGAGCGCATCGGCCAGCGGTTGCACCGTCTGCACGCAGCGCAGCCGGTCCGCGGCGTGCACGGCGTTGGCTCCGAATGCCCGCAGCAACGGCACCAGAGCATCCGCCTGGCGCAGCCCCTCCTCGTCCAACGGTCGTTGCCGGTCGTCGCCGTCGAACCGCTTCCTGGAGCCCGCCTTCGCGTGGCGCACCACCAACACGGTGGACGTGTCCGCAGGCAGGGCGGTGAACCGGTCCAGCACGCGGACGTCATAGGAGTAGCTCAACATCGTCGTGGCCTCGGCCGGGGCCACCCACCGAAGCTCGTCGACCTCTTCGTTCACGCTGAACCCGCCACCCAGGGCACGAGCGGCCCAGTAGTCCACCAGCTTGGACCGATCACCCGTGCGGTAGGAGGTCACCGCCAGGTGGCGCCCGAGCGCAACGGTGCAACCGGT
This sequence comes from Actinomycetota bacterium, assembly GCA_030853285.1. Classification (GTDB taxonomy): domain Bacteria; phylum Actinomycetota; class Actinomycetes; order Mycobacteriales; family Mycobacteriaceae; genus X156. The sequence continues at coordinate 4,481 of JALYVL010000153.1, forward strand.
CTCCTCGGCAACCTCGCGCACCGCGGCGACGGCCCGCGGCTCCTCGAGTTCCAGCTTGCCCTTCGGGAACGACCAGTCGTCATAGCGCGGGCGGTGCACGACCGCGACCTGGAGGGCTCCGTCGGGGCCACAGCGCCACAGCACCGCGCCGGCGGCCAGGATCGGCTCGGGTGGAATCATTCGTGCATCATCCGTCCGCACCGTGGCGGCGCATCAGCTCCACCTGATACTCACGGACCTG
>JALYVL010000002.1 GCA_030853285.1 Actinomycetota bacterium
TGCCCGCGGGCACGAACAGCGGAGCCCGCGGTACGCCATCGTCGTGCAGTCCGAGCAGTTCCCGCTCTCGACCTGGCTGGTCGCTCCAACGTCCACCTCCGCCCGGCCGGCAAGTTTCCGGCCCGAAGTCGAGATCAACGGACGAACGACACGAGTGCTGGCTGAGCAGACGACGGCGGTCGACCCTGGCCGTCTCGGCGACAACTGTGGCCGCCTGACCTTCGATGAACTACGGCATGTCGAAGCCGCACTGCGACTCATTCTCGACCTCTAAACTGCCTGGAGACCGATCTGCCCGCGGCACCGCGACTCGCTGGCCCAGTCCGGACAAGCCCCGCAGCCCAGCGCTGAGCAGAGGGCATGGGAGACAGCTCAGCCGGCGCCACCTCAGTTGTGACCAATCTCTTCCCCTTTGCCGTTACCTCGCCTAAGTTTCTCGTAATCGCCGACATGGGAGTGGGCGTTGCAGAGGGGTGTACACCGTGCGCAAAATTCCGATCATGCTCGCTGCCCTGGTGGTGGCCGGGGGCTTCGCTGCCGGTGTACCTGCGTCCGCAGACCCGGCAGGCCCGGGTTCCTGCCGGGCTCCGGTGCTGGGTATGCAAGCCCGCAGAATCGGGTTGCCGCTGTCCCCGCCGCTGCGGGCGTCGGCTTCCGCGTGTACCTGAAGCCCAGGGACGCGGCGGGCGCCGAGGCGGTCGCGCGCAACGTGTCTGATCCGCATTCAGCTCAGTACGGCCATTACCTGTCCACCGACCAGGTGCGGCAGCAGTTCGCGCCGACGCCGGCCACGGTGGATGCGGTCAGATCGTGGCTGAGCACCGGTGGCTTCCAGGTGGGCTCCGTACCGGCGAACAACGCCTATGTCGAGGCCACGGGTTCGGTCGCGCAGATCGAGAAGGCGTTCGCCGTGACGGTCGGTGAGTACGCCGTGGGCAGCCGGCGCCTGCGCTCGGCGGACCGGGACCTCTCGGTGCCGGCAGGCATCGCCTCCGATGTGCTCGGCGTCGCGGGCATCAACGAATCCCCCACGCACGCCACCCCGTTGCACACCACCGGCGCGGGCTCCCAAACCGGGACCGCCGCGCCCGCGGCCGGCCAGCCCGGAGTGGTCCCACCGCCTGCCGGGTTCCGCAACGCGCGACCGTGCGGCGCCTACTACGGCGAGAAGATCGACGCCGACGACCCGGCGTATCAGGGCCAACACCTGCCTTACGCACCGTGCGGATACACCCCGGGCCAGATCCGCTCCGCCAACGGCCTCGCGGACCCGGTCGGGCGGGGTGTCGACGGCACCGGGACGACGGTGGCGATCGTCGATGCCTTCGGCTCGCCCACGCTGTTCGACGACGCTGCCGAGTACGCCCGCCGCAACGACTCCGCGCATCCGCTGACCGCCGGCCAGTTTACCCAGCAGGTCGCGCCGCCCACCCCAGGACAGGAGGCGCCCGACCAGTGTGACGCCGCCGGTTGGTACGGCGAGCAGACCCTGGACGTAGAGGCCGTGCACGCCACCGCGCCGGGCGCGCACATCCTCTACGTCGGGGGCGCCGATTGCCAGGACAGCTCGCTGGACGCCGCGCTGAACTCCATCGTCGCCACCCACAGCGCGGACATCGTGTCCAACTCCTACGGTGACGCCGGAGAGGACCTGCCGGTCACCCTCATCCAGGAGTTCAACCAGATCGCGGTACAAGCGGCGATGGAAGGCATCGGCCTGTACTTCTCCTCCGGCGACAGCGGTGACGAGGTGGCCCACCTCAAGGGTCAGCCGACGCCGGACTTCGCCGCCTCCGACCCGTGGGTGACCGCCGTCGGCGGCACCAGCCTGGGTATCGGCGCCACCGGGAACAAGGTCGTGGAAACGGGCTGGGAGACCGCCCGCAGCGTCCTCAGCAGTGACAGGTATTCGTCGGCCACCTACCAGAGCGGCAGCGGCGGCGGCACCAGTCGGGTGTTCGCCGAGCCCTGGTACCAGCAAGGCGTGGTGCCGGATGCCTTGGCCCGGCAGAACCAGGCCGGCGCCACCGCGGGCCGGGTGGTGCCCGACGTTGCCAACCTCGCCGACCCGAACACAGGTTTCCTCATCGGCGAGACGCAGACCTTTCCCGACGGGGCGTATTACGACGAATACCGGATCGGGGGCACCAGCCTCGCCTCGCCGTTGATGGCCGGGACGATGGCCGTCGCCGATCAGCTCGACGGCTTCCACCACGGGTTCAGCAACCCAGCCTTCTATCAGCTCACCGCACGCACGGGCGGGTTGACCGACGTCACCCCGGTCAGCGCGCTGGGCGTGGCGAGGGTGGACTACACCAACCGGGTCGATGCCAGCGGGGGACTGGTCAAGTCGGTGCGCACGTTCGACGACCAGTCCCTGACCATCCACACCACACCGGGTTATGACAACGTCACCGGGTTGGGCACGCCGAGTGGGCTGCTGGCCGCGGCTCCCAGCCGGTTGGCGGACCTGAGTATCGCGGTCGGCGCACCCACCCAGTCCGGAGCCGGGACGTACACGAGCACGGTGACCGTCACCAACAACGGACCCACCACGGCGACCGGCGTGTTCACCGGTCTGTTCGCCGGCGGCGGACTCACGGTCACCGGCGCTCCCGGTGGTGGAGTCTTTTTCTTCGGCCGCACCGCCGTCTACACCATCCCCGCCGTCGCGCCAGGGCTGACGGTCACCCTTCCGGTGAGCTTCACCGCCAACCCCGGCGCCCACGGCATCCAATACCTCGCCGCGGCCACCGGCACCGTGCAGACACCCGACCCCAACTACTTCAACAACGTCACCGCCACGTCGATCCTCCTGCCGTGACTTTGGGCATACAACTTCCGGCATAGGCGGGGCACTGCAGGTGTGTCCCTCCGACTGATGCGCGGCGTTGTTCGTGCGTTCTAGCGTTGTGGAGGCTCGAGCCAGACGGCGCTCGGCCTACGACGGAGGCGCACACCAATGATCGAAGTTCGAGGCGTGACGAAGCGCTACGGCGACAAGGTCGCCGTCCGTGATCTGACCTTCACCGTTCGGCCGGGGATTGTCACCGGGTTTTTGGGACCCAACGGTGCCGGTAAGTCCACCACCATGCGGATGATCGCCGGCTTGGATGCCCCCACCGAGGGCACGGTCAGCGTGAACGGCGGCACCTACGCCCACACCAAGGCGCCCATGGCCGAGCTCGGAACCCTGCTCGAAGCCAAGGCCGTGCACACCAGCCGGTCCGCGTTCAACCACCTGCTGGCCATGGCCCAGACCAACGGGGTTCCGCGCAGTCGGGTGGACGAGGTGATCGACCAGGTCGGGCTCAGCGAGGTCGCCAAGAAGAGGGCCGGGGGGTTCTCCCTGGGCATGGGGCAACGTCTCGGTGTCGCCTCGGCCTTGCTGGGCAACCCCCGCACCGTCATCCTGGACGAGCCCGTCAACGGCCTCGACCCGGAGGGCATCCTCTGGATCCGCAACCTGCTCAAGCAGCTGGCCTCCGAAGGTCGCACCGTATTCGTCTCCTCGCACCTGATGAGCGAGATGGCATTGACGGCCGAGCACCTCATCGTCGTCGGTCGCGGCGCGCTGATCGCCGACACCAGCGTCGCCGACTTCGTGGCCAGGGCCTCCACCAACGTGGTCACCGTGCGCTCTCCGCAGGCAGCTCAGCTGCGTGAGCTGCTGGTCGGCCCGGACGTCACCGTGAGCAGCAGCACGGCAGGCGAGCTCGAGGTCCACGGCCTCACGGCGGAGCAGATCGGTGACATGGCCTTCGACAATCGCGTGCGCGTGCACGAGCTGTCGATGCAGGAGGCCTCGCTGGAGGAAGCATTCATGGAGCTCACCCGCGACGCGGTCGAGTACCACGCGCGCACCTCCGCACCAGACATGTCAGCAGACGTCACGACGGGAGCACGATCATGACCACCGCCACGACACCCGCCCCGGTGACCGGCTACCCCGGAATGCGCGTCACCCAAAGCCGGGTCATCCGCTCGGAGTGGACCAAGTTCCGTTCGCTGCGTTCGAGCAAGATCACGCTCCTGGTCGCCGTCGTGCTGACCATCGGGCTCGGCGCACTCATCTCCGCGGTGACCGCCGCCCACTACACGGACATGAGAGAAGCGCGCCGGGCGGCGTTCGACCCCATCGTCACCAGCCTCAACGGGGTGAACATCGCCCAGCTCGCCGTCGGTGTCCTCGGAGTGCTCTTGATCAGCGGCGAGTATGCCACCGGGATGATCCGCTCCTCACTGACCGCGGTTCCGGAGCGCCTGCCCGTGCTCTGGGCGAAGATCACCGTGTTCACCGTCATCGTCGGTGTCGCGTCCATCGCCTCGACCATCATCGCGTTCTTCCTTGGGCAGTCGTTGCTCTCCGGCAAGACCCCGAGTGCGGGCATCTCCGACCCCGGAGCGTTGCGGATGGTCATCGGCGCGGGGGTCTACCTGCTGCTCGTCGGCTTGATCGGCATCGCGTTGGGTGCCTTGCTGCGCAACACCGCGGCCGGTATCTCCAGCCTCGTCGCGCTGTTCTTCGTGATCCCGCCGATCATGGGGTTGCTCCCGCAGAGTTGGTCGGACACCATCGGCCCCTACCTGCCCTCGAACGCAGGCGAAGCATTCTGGGGTCGGCCGGATACCGCGCACCTGTCTCCGTGGGTCGGCTTCGCCGTACTGTGCGGATGGACGATAGTGGCGGTCGCGCTGGCAGCCGTCCGGCTCAAGCGCAGCGACGCCTGAGGGCGGAGGCGGTGACGCAGTGACGAACAACAGCCGCTTCTACGACCGTCTGTTGTTCGACCTCGCGCCACCGGTGCTGCTCCTGCTCATCGCCGCCCCGTCGCTGATTCGCGAGGGTGACCAGTCGATTGCGCAGGTGTGGCCACTGTCCGTGGCGCTGCTCCTTCCGCTCTTTTTCCGCAGACGCTATCCGGTTGTCGTGTTCTGCGCGGTCTCGCTCATCGCCTTCGGGCAGTGGTGGGTGGGAGTCACCCTGGTGGCTGATGTCGCGCTGCTCGTGGCCTTCTACACCGTGGCCTCCCGACGGCCGTTGTGGATGGCGCTGACGGCGGCGGTGGTGCTGGAGTTCGGCGTGGCGTTGGCGGTCGAGCGGTGGGGTGAGCACCGATCGTGGCTGCTCATCTTCGTGCTCCTCTCGGGGATGGTGAGCACCGCAGCCGTTCTCAGTATCTATGCACGAACCCGCGCCGCGTACCTATCGCAACTGCGGGAGCGCGCCGATCGTCTCGAACGGGAACGCGACCAGCAGGCGCAGCTGGCCGCCGTCGCCGAACGGGCTCGTATCGCCCGGGACATGCACGACATCGTCGCCCATCACCTCACCGTGATGATCGCGCTCAGCGAGGGCGCGGCTGCGGCGATGCCGTCGTCACCGGACCGGGCGGTCAGCGCGATGACCACCGTGTCGGCGACGGGCAGGGAGGCACTGGCAGACACCCGCCGGCTGCTGGGCGTGCTGCGTGAACCACGGGGTTCCGAGCGGCGCGCCCCCCAACCGGACATCAGCAGACTCGACGGCTTGCTGGAACAAATCCGTACCGCGGGTCTGCCCGTGACCTTCACGGTGAGCGGGGAACGCCAGCCGCTGTCTGCGGCGCTGCAGCTGACCGTCTATCGCCTTGTCCAGGAGGCGTTGACCAACACGCTCAAGCACGCGGGCCCGGGCACCCACGCGCGCGTGCTGCTCAGCTACGCACCGGAGGCGGTCTCGGTGGTCGTGACGGACGACGGTCTTGGTGCGTTGGCCTCGGTCGGCGGCGGTGAAGCGCCAGGCCACGGGCTCGCCGGGATGCGGGAACGCATCGCACCGTGGGGTGGTGAGCTGACGTGCGGCCCTTCGCCCTCGGGTGGCTGGAGAGTCGTCGCGCGCCTTGCCGTAGCGGAGTCCACTGTGGATGCAAGGGTCAGGCAATGAGCATGCGGGTCCTGCTGGTCGACGACCAAGCCCTGCTCCGTCTGGGCTTTCGCATGGTCCTCGAAGCGCAGGAGGACATCTCGATCGTCGGTGAGGCCGAGGACGGCGCCGGTGCCATCGCCATGGCCAGTCTGCTTCGCCCGGACGTGGTGCTGATGGACGTCCGGATGCCCGGCATCGACGGCATCGACGCCACCGAGGCGATCGTCCAGGCCGGTCTCGATACGAAAGTCTTGATTCTGACGACCTTCGACCTGGACGAGTACGTCTATGCCGGGCTGCGCGCCGGAGCCAGCGGGTTCCTGCTCAAGGACGTTCCGCCCGCGGAGTTGATCTCGGCGTTGCACGCCGTGGCCGCAGGCGACGCCGTGATAGCGCCGAGTGCAACCCGTCGACTGCTGGTCGCCTGCACGCCGATGCTCCCGACCCCGCAGCGCGCACAGCAGCGCGAGCAGATACTCCAGGCACTCACCGAGCGGGAACGGGAAGTCTTCCCGATGGTCGCCGCTGCGCTGACCAACCGCGAGATCGGTTTGCGGCTGCACGTGTCGGAAAGCACCGTCAAGGTGCATGTGAGCCGAATACTGGCCAAGCTTGAGCTGCGTGACCGGGTGCAGATCGTGGTGCTTGCCTACGAGAGCGGCTTGGTCGTTCCGACCAGCTGATCAACACGACCGGTGTTCGGAACGTCCACCCGATTGCGTGCCGCCAGCAGCGGAGCGATCTCCGCTGCAGGTAAGGCAGGCGCCCAGAGATAGCCCTGGGCGTGGGTGCAGCCGATGCTCAGAGCGCACTCGGCCTGGCGCTGTGTCTCCACGCCTTCGATGACCGTTTCCAGGTTGAGGTCAGCGGCCAGGCCGAGAAATGCGCGAATGACGGCGTCACCTTCTCGGGTGCCCAGCGCTGCGGTGGCCACCTGATCGAGCTTGATGCCGTCCAGGGGAAGCCTCAGCACCTGCTCCATCACGGAGAAAGCGGTGGCGAAGTCATCGAGCAAGATGCGGAACCCTCGCCTGCGAAGATCGAGCAGAAAGTTGCGGTGGCTGGAATTTGCCGTCATCGCGGTGGTCTCGGTGATCTCCAGATCCACCGCGTCGGGGGGTACGCCGGCGTCGGTGACCGCTGCGCTGATGCGCTCGACACAATCGGGGTGGTCGAAGTGCTTGGCCGAGAGATTCGCGTTCAAGCGCAGCGACGGATAATTCTGCCGCCACCGCGCGAAGTCCACTGCTGCCTGATGCAGTATGGCCACGTCGAGGTCGATGATGATCTCGGTGTCCTCAGCCAAGGGGATGAACTCCACCGGTGCCAGCATGCCCCGCACCGGATGGCGCCACCGGGCCAGCGCCTCGACTCCGGTCACCTGCCCCGTGCGTAGCTCCACGACGGGTTGGTAGTAGGGCAACACCTGTCCGGTGTGCACCGCATCGGTGAGCTCAGCGGCATCGGCGGCCGACCCAGTCGGTTGCGGACCACGGCGGCGCAGCATCTCCAGCTGGTCCTGCACCACGGCGCCGATCGCCACAAGCTGCACCATCTGCTGGGCGCTGAACTGACGGGGGCGGGTGTCGAGCAGACAGATCGTGCCGATCACCAGCCCCTCCCGACCGGTCAGTGGCACCGCAACGTAGGCGCGGGCCTGAGGTGCAGACGCCGGGGGCGCGGTCAGGTCGCCGATGACCACGGGGTGCCCCCCGTTGACCGTCTCGTCGCACAGGGTGCTGCTCCGCGGTACTTCGGTGAGCGGGGCACCCACCGAGGCGATGGTGTGCCGGGTCCCGGCATCCAAGACATTGATCACGACGATGGGAAAGGTGAATAACTCGGCCGCCAGATTCGCCGACTGCTGCAGCGCAGAATCGCTGATCGCCGTGTCGAGATAGTGCCGAGCGGAGGCATCTTGGCGGCGCTCGTGTTCATCTCCCATAAGCCACCCACGCTCATCGACAGCCAGGACAAAGCACACTTCTTAGGCGCTCACGAACCTTACCTGATTTGGGCGAACAATAGGCGGTGAGTTTGCGCTTGGCGGTCCCGCTCACAGTTGATCTTTCAGCGCATCCGCGGCCACAGTGGAGAAAGCCACTATGCGCACTTCCGATACCCGCGTGCAGGCCGTGCGAATGGCGTTGACGGCTTGGCGCGCTGCGTCATCCAACGGCCACCCGTATACTCCGGCGGAAATCAGCGGGAACGCCACGGTGCTCGCGCCGAGTTCGTCTGCCACCGCCAAGCTGCTGCTGTAGGCCGAGCGCAGAATGGCGGAGCGGTCCTCGCGGCGCGAATGCACCGGTCCGACGGTGTGGATCACCCACTTGGCGGCCAACCGCCCGGCGGTGGTGGCCACGGCCTGCCCGGCCGGGAGCCCGTCCGGCAGCGTGGTGGCGCGCAGCTCGCGGCAGGCCGCGAGAATCTCGGGTCCGCCGGCTCGGTGGATGGCCCCGTCCACGCCACCGCCGCCCAGCAGCCCGGAGTTGGCGGCGTTCACGATGGCGTCCACGGCGACCGTGGTGATGTCCCCCTCGATGACCCGGAGGACGGTGGGTGTCGAACTCATGTGGTTACCTTCCCTTCACGTGCGTAGTGCAGCAAGTGTTAGTTCTGTCCAGACATGCAAAGGGGCGCCGATGACACAGGCCGAGACCGGTTTTGCCGTGCCGGAGGACACCGGTCCGCGGAGGGCCACGGCAATCGAGCTGGTGGCGCAGGCCGGTCAACGGGTGGCCGACGCCTTGCTGCGCACTCAGCTGTCCGACGGTGACCTCGACGGCGTCGCCGACCAGCTCGACGCCGTCGCCACGCAGCTCGAGAAGGGTGCCCTGAAACACGCCACCATCGCCGATGAGCTGCGGACGTGGAGCAGGCAACCCCAGCACGATCCGGCCTCCGGTGCTCGCAACATGATGGCGCCGCCCCTGCGGATGCGCGGCGACGGCCCACGCACGATGATCGGCGAGGTCACCCTGGGATACCTCTACCAGGGGCCGCCCGGGCACGCCCACGGCGGCATCACCGCGCTGATCCTGGACCATGCACTCGGGGTGACCAACGGGTGGGCAGGCAAATCGGGCGTCACCGGGACACTCACGCTGCGCTATCACCGGCTGACGCCGCTGTGCACCCCGCTGACCGTGCGCACCGAGTGCGTCAACGTCGAAGGGCGCAAGATCCGCACCATCGGGCGCATCGAGCACGGCGGCGTCACCTGCGTCTCGGCCGAGGGCGTGTTCATCGAGTTGCCGGGCTTGCCTGGGTGACGGCGGGTTGGTCGGCTTCGGCGACCTCGGCGGAACCGAACACCGCCACTGCCACCGCTCCACCGACAGCGAGGACGAAACCGAGCACGGCCAGCCACTCCAGTCCCGGCTTCGAGGTGTCACCGAGCAGCAGGACCCCGACGATTCCCGGTACCACCGTCTCGCCGGCCACCAGTGCGGCGGTCGCGCCGTTCACGGAACCCAGCTGCAACGCCACGGTGTGCAGGTAGAACCCACCGATGCCGGCAACGGCGATGGTCCAGGCGGCGGGGTCGGCCACCAGCACCGACCACTGCACCGGGTCGACACCAGCAACGATGCGCACGGCGATGGCCAGCGCACCGAACAACAGCCCGGCGATCAGTCCTGCGGCCACGGCGCCACCGGAGCCCAGTCGCCGCACCACCAGTTGGCCGAGCACCAGCACGAGCACCGAAGCGGCGAGGATCCCCCAATGCATCGCGGGGTCGGCGTCACCGCCACCCTCGTGGCCCGCAGCCATGCCCAGTGCCACCAACGCCAGGATCACGGCGGCGATCGCCGCCCAGTCGCGCGAGTGCAGCCGGATGCCCAGTACCGCGATGCCCAGGACCGCGGTGACGATGAGGTTGGCACTGATGATCGTCTGTGAGAGGAACAGCGGAATGAGCCTGGCGGAGACGGAGCCCCCGAGAAAACCGATCACATCGAGGCAGCTACCGATGATGAACCACACGGTCAGCGCCGCCGCCATGGTCGAGGCAGCGGTCGGCGCCCCGGTAGCGGTGACCTGGCCGGTCGCCCCCCGGGCCTGCGCGGCGGCAGCCGAGCGCCGCGCACCGTAGGCCTGCAGCACCGAGGAGATCCCGTAGCCGAGGCAGGCGATCAGCGCGGCAAGCAGCCCGGTCAGCATGCCGGGACGGTACCAACCGCAGGCAGGTGAGCAGGCTCAGCGATAGCGGTGGGTCAGGCTGACGACTCGGGAGGTGCAGAACGCGGCGACGTCGTGTGCGGTGTCCACGGCACCGATGACCCGTTCGGTGACGCGTCGCCCTACCCGTCCGGGAGCCGTACACACCAGCGCCACCCCACCGACCACGGCGAACCCGAGCTCCGTGGCCAAATCGACCCGTTCGGTACCCCTACTGGGAAACATGTCGCTCCTCTCGCGGTGGGCACCCGCTGCCCGACACTGGTGACCTGCCTGGGTTTGTTCTCGGTCAGTTGGCCATGAAACCACGTGCTGGCGCTGACGCAACTCGACGTCGCCGTCATCAGGGCAGGGGAGGCCGTTCGGGTCTCTGACATGCTGGGCTGCGTCCGATGAGGAGCGACAAGGTGTTTCTGACGCATGGGCTGTGGTCGGTCGGCGCCGGGCTACGGCTGTGGATCGAGACCGATGGGCAACCCGTTGGCGATCCGGGCTTGCTCGCGCCGGTTCCACCGGACTGGACGGGGCCACTGCAGGAGGCGTTGGCCCCGGCCGAGCTTCCCCTGCGGCTGCGCCTGTTGCTACCCGCCGACGGCGAACTCACCGCCCGGCAGATACCGGCGTACGCGCTGGCCACGCCCGACGCCGCGGATCTGTTGCTGGAGATCGCCTCGCTGCACGCGCGCGCCGACGGGATGTGGGTGTTGGGGCCCGAGTTGCGCTATTTGGCCGAGGTAGCGTCGGGAATCGCCCGGTGGGTGTACTCGGGCCGGGTGGTGCCGATGCTGCGGCGGCGGACGGGTGGCTGGGTGGCGCGTTGGGTGTTGATCGACGACGGTCCGGTCCGATCGTGGCGCACCCAGCTGCATGCGGCACTTCCGCCGGTGCTGCGCGCGGAGGTGCTCGACGGACGCACACCCACCGCTGCCGAAGTGCTCGACGATCTGGTCGACGAGCTGTGCGACGCCATCGTGGAGGCTACGTTGCGGCTCAGCACTCCCCGCGTATCCAGTGACCACCGGCTGATTCGGGCGTTGGCCACGGGCGAGACGCTCAATCCCGCGCAGCCGGGCATCGACAGACAAGCAGCCGGTCTGCGTCGGTGGGCCGCCAGCTCCTCGCTGGACGGCCCCGATATCTTGTTCCGACTTACCGAACCTGGCGACGACGACACCTCCGCAGGCGTCCCCCGTTGGCTGCTCGAGACGTGCGTGCGCTCCACAGACACCGCACCCGTGGCCCTGTACACACTGCCTCGCTCGGCGCGCCAGGACAGCCTGGCGATGCACGTGCTGGGGCGCGCCATGACGGCGTACCCGCCGCTGCGCAGGCACACACCCAACGTGCACGAGCACGTGCTGACGCTGAGTACCCAGGAAGCCGTCGACTTCGTGACCAAAGGGGCACCGGCGCTGCGTTCGGCGGGTATCACGGTGCTGCTGCCGCGGGCGTGGGTGCGCCTCGACCCGACGCTGACGCTGCAGGTCAGCGCCCCACCGGCAAGCGCCGCGGTCGATGCCGGTGCCGTGGGCATGGAACAGCTGCTGAGCTTCCAGTGGCGTCTGGCGCTGGGCAGCATCAGCGTGAGCCGAGCGGAGATGGCCACCCTGACCAAGACAATGGCTCCGCTGGTGCGCCTGCGCGGGGAATGGGTGCGGGTCGACCCCACCGTCCTCAGCCGCGCGGCGCGTTACGTTGCGGCCCACGCGGACACCGGAGCCACGCTCGGGCAGCTGCTCGGCGTGCTCGCCGGAGCCGACGGCCCACCCGTGCCTGTCGTCGACGTGCAGACCACCGGGTGGGTCGGGGAACTGGCCAGGGGCGAGTCCGTCACGTCGATCGGTGCGCCCGAGGGACTACGGGCCGAGCTGCGTCCTTATCAACAGCGGGGGCTGGACTGGCTGGCGTTCATGAGCCGCCTGGGGCTGGGCGCGGTGCTGGCCGACGACATGGGACTCGGCAAGACGCTGCAGGTGCTGGCCCTGCAGGTGCACGAAAACGCCGACAGCCCGACACTCGTCGTCTGCCCGATGTCGGTGGTCGGCAACTGGCAACGCGAGGCCGAGCGCTTCGCCCCGGGGCTGCGGGTGCTGGTGCACCACGGTGTGGACCGGCTTCGTGGCGAGTCACTGCGGGCGGTGGTCGCTCGGTCCGACCTGGTGCTCACCACGTACCCGCTGCTGGCCCGCGACCGCGCGGAACTGGCCGCGGTGCACTGGGACCGCGTTGTGCTGGACGAGGCGCAGCACGTGAAGAACGCCGCCACCGGGCAAGCGCGCGCGGCCCGAGCGTTGCCCGCCCGGCACCGGCTCGCGCTCACCGGCACCCCGGTGGAGAACCGCCTGGAGGAGCTGCGGTCGCTGCTGGATTTCGTCAATCCCGGCATGCTCGGCTCGGCGCAGGCGTTCCGGGCGCGGTTTGCGGTGCCCATCGAGCGGGACCACGACTCCTCGGCCTTCACCCGCCTGCGCACCGCCACAGCGCCGTTCGTGCTGCGGCGAATGAAGACCGACGCATCGGTGATCACCGACCTGCCGTCGAAGCTGGAGATGACGGTGCGCGCCAACCTCACCGAGGAGCAGGCGGCGCTGTACCGAGCGGTCGTGGAGGACATGCTGGCCAAGATCGCCGAAAGTCGCGGCGCGCAACGGAAGGCGCTGGTGCTGTCCACGTTGGTGCGGCTCAAGCAGGTGTGTAACCACCCGGCGCAGTTCCTGGCCGACGGCTCGGCAGTGTTGCGGCACGGCAGGCACCGCTCCGGCAAGCTCGAGCTGGTGCAGGACGTGCTGCACTCGGTGCTGGGCGAGGGGGAGAAGGTGCTGCTGTTCACCCAGTTCCGCCAGTTCGGTGGGCTGGTCGCACCGTGGACTGCTGAGCAGTTCGGCGTGCAGGTTCCCTTCCTGCACGGTGGGGTGAGCAAGCGTCGCCGCGACGCGATGGTCGAGCAGTTCCAGTGTGCCGGCGGCCCTCCCGTCATGGTGGCATCACTCAAGGCGGGTGGCACCGGACTCAACCTCACCGCCGCCAACCACGTGGTGCACTTGGACCGTTGGTGGAATCCTGCCGTGGAGAACCAGGCCACCGATCGAGTCTTCCGCATCGGGCAGCACCGAGACGTACAGGTCCGCAAGCTGGTCTGTGTGGGGACGGTGGAGGAACGCATCGACGCGCTGATCTCCAGCAAGCGCGAGTTGGCCGACCTCGCCGTGGGGGCCGGCGAGAGCTGGGTCGGCGACCTCGATACCGATCAGCTGCGGGCACTGTTGTCCTTGGGGGACGAGGCGGTCGGGGAGTGAGCGGGGGAGCGGAAGTGAACGACGACCCAGACCTCGCCGACTGCCTGGATCACTACTTCGCACCGGCAGGACCCATCGCTGTGCCGCCGGTGAAGTTCCGACCGGCAATCGACGAGCTGAATGATGACCTCCTCAGTCGGGCGCTCGGACCCGACGCCGAGACCGCCGTCGCTCATCTGCGCGACTGCTACCGGCGGCTGGGGTAAACCTTGTGAGTGAAAACTGGCGGTAGGCCGCCAACTACCACTCACAAGCGGCGAAGCTGCGCACCCCAGGTGGTGTCCGTGCGGAGCTGCTTCTTCAGCAGCTTGCCGCCGGGGTTGCGGGGCAGTGGGTCGGTGCGGATCGAGATGAACTGCGGGATCTTGAAGTCGGCCAGCAACTCCTGCAGTGCGGCCGCGAGCTGCGCCGGGTCCAGGTCGGCGCCAGGGGCGGACACGACGACGGCGCCGACCTTCTCTCCCATCACCTCGTCGGGCACGGCGACCACCGCCGCGTCGGCCACGCCAGGCACCTCGAACAGCGCGTTCTCCACCTCCACGCAGTAGACGTTCTCCCCGCCCCGGTTGATCATGTCCTTCGCCCGGTCGAGGATGTAGACCAAACCATCGTCATCGATGCGCGCGACATCCCCGGTGCGCAGCCACCCGTCGGTAAAGGCAGCCTCGGTGGCCTCGGGCTTGTTCCAGTAGCCGTGGGTGATGTTCGGTCCGCGCGCCAGTAGCTCCCCTGAGCGCCCACCACCGTCCACGGCCAGCTCCACCACCGGTACCGCGAACCCGACTGAGTCGGCATGCTCGGCGGCATAGTCATGCGGCAACATGGTCAGCAGCGACGCGGTCTCCGTGAGGCCGAAACCGTTGTACGCCTTGGCCTGTGGAAACGCCGCGATGATCTGGCGCACCACGGCAGTGGCGATCGGCGCACCGCCGTAGGCTGCCCAGCGCACCGAGGATGTGTCGGCTTCGGCGAATGCCGGGTCGTCCAGCAGCAACTTGTAGACGGCGGGCACCGTGACCAGGAAGTTGATTCGCTCCCCGGCGATCGTCCGCAATAACACTGCCTTATCCAGCGCGGGCAGCACCACCGCGGTGCCGCCGACGTGGAGGGCCACCAAGAGCTGCGTGTTGCACCCGGTGACGTGGAACAGCGGCACGGAGATGAGGGTCCGGAACTCGCCGCCCATCTCGGCGGGGATCTCCGCGCACCGTCGGGCGTTCTCACAGTTGGCGAGGAACGCCCGGTGGGTGGTGAGCGCACCTTTGGGTGAGCCGGTGGTGCCGGAGGTGTAGAAGATGGCCGCCAGGTCGTCCGGCTCGGCGTTCTCGACGGCACAGTGCTCGCCGTCGGGCAGCGGTGCGTCGGGGGCGAAATCGTACGTGCCGCCGGCGTCATCCAGCACGTAGCGCACCTCACGCTCGGCGAAGCGGGTGTTCACCGGTACCGCAACGGCCCCGGCCAACAACGTCCCGTAGAAGGCCAGCACCCACGACACCCCGGCGGGGTTACGGATGGAGACCCGGTCGCCCGGTTGCACTCCGGCCGCTCGCAGCCCCCCGGCGACCCGCCCTGCCCGCTCCCACAGCTGCCCATAGGTCAGCCGCTGCCCGTCCACCTCGACCACGGCCTCGACCTCCGGATGATTCTCTGCGCGGCCGCGCAGGGAGTGCACGAGTGAGGGGGCCAGTCCTTCGTAAGTCAGCACACCGTCTGGTCCGCGGGTGATGCCGCCGCTGGCGAAGGAGGCCTCGCCGCGGCCGGCCGGTTCAATGCTCATCGCTTCACCTTTCATGTGCTAGCGGTGACCTCACCACCAGTGTGTGACCTCCTTCACTGTGCCGCACTTCCTGCGAGGGGTCGAGCTACGGACGCGACGTCGGGCTCGAGCGCCAACGGAGACATAGGCTGAGCCAGAGCCAACCAAGGGAGATGCCGTGCTACTCAAGGGCAAGACGATTGTGGTGACCGGAGGCAACAGCGGGATCGGCGAGGCCATCGTGCTCGCCGCTGCGAGCGAGGGTGCGAACGTGGTGATCGACTACGTGGTGCACCCGGAGTCGACCAACGACCTCATCGCCCAGGTCGAGAAGGCGGGAGGGCGCGCGGTAGGCGTGCAGGCCGACGTCAGCAAGGTGGACGACCTCAAACGCATGGTGCAGGCCGCGATCGACAACTTCGGGCAGCTCGACGTGCTGGTGAACAACGCCGGAGTGGAGACCCGCACCTCGCTGCTGGAGACCACCGAGGCCGACTACGACAAGGTCATCGACATCAACCTCAAGAGCGCCTTCTTCGGCACGCAGCTCGCGGCCAAGCAGTTCATCGCCCAGGGCAACGGCGGCATTGTCATCAACATCTCCTCGGTGCATGAGGACTGGCCGATGCCCGGCAACGTGGCCTACTGCGTGTCCAAGGGCGGCACCCGCATGCTGACCCGAACGGCGGGGGTGGAACTCGGCGAGCACAACGTGCGGGTGATCAACGTCGGGCCGGGCGCGGTCGACACCCCGATCAACGCCTCGACGGAGAGTGACCCGGCGAAGATGAAGGCGCTCAATGCGGCGATTCCGCTCGGACGTTTGGCCGAGCCTGGTGAAATTGCCGACGTGGTGGTGTTCCTGGCGTCGGGCAAGGCCGGCTACTTGACGGCGACCACGGTGTTCATCGATGGCGGCATCATGCAGGGCAGTGTCGGTCTCTAGCCGTCGGGCCGCAGAGCTCAGCCCATCCGCGCGGCGACCTCGGGCGGAAAGCCACCGGTCGCGACCGGACCCCAGCTGGTGGGAGTGATCCGGATCAGCGACTTACCCTGCTCGGCCATCGCCTGCTTGTACTCGGCCCAGTCGGGGTGCTCGCCCGCGATGGAGCGGTAGTAGTCGACGAACGCTGCCGCGCCCTCGGGCATGTCCAGCACCTCGGCGCTGCCGTACACCTG
>JALYVL010000154.1 GCA_030853285.1 Actinomycetota bacterium
ATCACCGTCGAAGGTGTAGATGACTTCGCCGCGGAAGTAGGTGTCGTCCATCAGCAGCCGCCGCAGCACACCCATGTGCTCCTCGCCGAACGCCGTCCCGCAGGTGGCCACCGCGGTAGGCACACCAGCCAGGTGCATGGCCATCACGTCGGTGTAGCCCTCGACGATGACGGCCTGGTGTCGCTTGGCGATCTCCCGCTTGGCCAGGTCCAGCCCGAAGAGCACCTGAGACTTCTTGTACAGCAGGGTGTCGGAGGTGTTGACGTACTTGGCCTCCAGCGGGTCGTCGTCGAACAGCCGGCGCGCACCGAAGCCCACGACGTCGCCGCCGAGGTTGCGCAGCGGCCACAGCAGCCGTCGTCGGAACCGGTCGATCACCCCGCCCCGCTTGCCCTCCCACGCCAGGCCGGCGTCGATCAGCTCCTTGGCCTCAAATCCCTTGCCCAGCAGAGCCTTCGTGAGGGTGTCCCACCCGGCGGGGGCGTACCCGCACCCGAACCGGACTGCCGCTGCCGCGTCGAAGTTGCGCTCGGACAGGTACGCCCTGGCCACCTCGGCGTCGGGTTCCCGCAACCGGGCGGCGTAGAACTCCTGGGCGGCAGCGTTGGCGGCTACCAGCCGGGCCCGCGACCCCCGATCGCGGCGCACCGTGGTGCCGCCGCCCTCGTAAGTGATGCGGTAGCCCACCCGATCGGCCAGGCGCTCCACCGTCTCCACGAAGTCGAGGTGCTCCTGCTTCTGGATGAAAGAGATGACGTCGCCGCCTTCGCCGCACCCGAAGCAGTGGTAGGTGCCGTGCTCCGGGCGGACGTGGAACGAGGGCGACTTTTCGTCGTGGAAGGGGCACAAGCCCTTGAGCGCACCGCTGCCGGCGTGCTTGAGGGCCACATAGTCCCCGACGATCTCATCGATGCGGCTACGCTCCCGAATCTCCGCGATGTCCCGTTCGGGTATTCGGCCTGCCACAGCGGTCAGTCTAGGCGGCGGGGCAGACTGCACGGATGGGCTCCGCCGAGGATGCGTTGGCTGCAGAATTCACTGCGCAGCGCTCGCACCTGGTTGCCGTCGGCTATCGGCTCACGAGCAGCATCGCCGACGCCGAGGACGCTGTGCAGGAAGCGTGGCTGCGCCTGGCTGCGCTCGAACCGGCTGGGCGGGCGCGGATCCAGGACCTGCGTGCCTGGCTGACGACCGTCGTGGGGCGAATCTGCGTGGACAAGCTCCGGTCGGCCCCGGCCCGCCGCGAGCGTTACGTCGGCCAGTGGCTGCCGGAACCGGTGGTCAGCAGTGCAGCTGACCCGCTGGACGTCGTCGTCCATGCCGCCGACCTTCGGATGGCCCTGCTGGTGGTGCTGGACACGCTGAGCCCGGAGCAGCGCAGCGCCTTCGTCCTGCACGATGCGTTCGCTGTGCCCTACCCCGACATCGCCCAGGCGCTGGGCTGTTCGGAGGCAGCCGCCCGACAACACGCATCCAGGGGACGTCGCCGCGTGTCCGACGCGGATCCAGCCCCGCGCAGCGACGACGCCGTCGCGCAACGGCTGATCGAGCAGCTGCTGGTGGCGCTGGCCGCAGCGGATGTCGCGGCGGTGCTGTCCGTGCTGCATCCCGAAGTGACGATGACCGGGGACAGCGGAGGAAAGGCGCGCACAGCGGTCAATGTCGTCCGCGGCAACGACAAGGTGGCCCGTTTCCTGCTCGGCCTGGTGGAGAAGTACGGCATCTCGACGCCGCGGCTCGTGCACGTCAACGGGGAACTCGGGGTGATACTGCCCGCCAGTCCGGGTGACGAGGAGCATGCTGCGGTCGATGCTCGGGTCGTCGCTGTGGCAAGCCGGGACGGACGGATCGAGGCCGTGTACGACGTGGTCAATCCGGACAAGCTCACGCGGGTGCAGTTCTAGCGCTGAGGAACCGAACGCTGCGGCATCCGGCAGGCGTCGCCGCTGGTGAAGCCCTGGTCGGTGATGCCCAAGGCATGGTTGTTGCGCGCCCGCATGTTCTCCAGCGCGATGACATAGGTCAGCTCCAGCAGTCCCGCGTGGCCCAGCCGGGCGTCCAGCTCCGCGACCTGCTCGTCGGTCACCGCCAGCGGTGTCGATGTCATCGCCAGGGCGTAGTCCAGGGCCAACCGCTCCAACTCCGTGTACAGCGGTGAGTGGGCGTAGTCGTGGATGTGCTGCAGCCGCTCGATGTCGAGCCCGTGGTGGCGCGCCAGCATGGTCCCGAAGTCCACACACCATGAACAGCCGACGCGCACGGCCACCTGGTACACCGCCAGCTCACGCAGGCTGGCCGGCAGCACCGTGGCCGCCTTCTCCACCGCCATCTCGTGAATGCCGCCGGCCAGCATCAGCCGCCGGTGGTGGGCACCGACGGCGACCGGCTCAGGCACGGCGCCGAACCGGCGGCGGGCGTAGGCGTCGACCAGCTTGATCAGGAGCCCGGAGCGGGGTGCAGCAGGGATACGAGACATCACAACCTCCGTGGGTAACGGCCCGTCGGACACGGGCACTCAGCAAGGGGACGAGGTAGCCCTGCCGGACGTGACAGCCTCAGCTGTTGAGTGACGGGCATCACTGGCACTATGGCGTCCATGCGCGGATTGATGCAGGACTATCCCCTCACTGTCGACTCAATCTTCCGGCGGGCGGAAAGCCTCTACGCCGACCGTGAGCTGGTCAGCTCCGGTCCGGTGCCCGTGCGCACCACCTACGGACAGTGGGCCGAACGCACCCGACGCTTGGGCGGGGTGCTGGACACCCTGGGCATCAGCGCCGACGGACGGGTCGCCACCTTTGCCTGGAACTCCACCCGCCACCTCGAGCTGTACTTCGCCGCACCGTGCACCGGACGCGTGCTGCACGCGCTGAACATCCGGCTGTTCCCCGAGCAGCTCACCTACATCGCCAACCACGCCGGTGACGAGGTGGTGTTCGTCGACCGTTCGCTGCTGGGCATGCTGGCACCCCTGCTGCCCTCGATGCCGGGCATCACAAATGTGGTGGTGATGGACGACGGGGCCGGTCCCGAGCCGGGCGACGTCACCATCACCACCGCGCAGGTGCACGACTACGAGGAGCTGCTGGCGCAGTGTGAGCCGGTGGAGTTCGCCATCACCGACGAGTACCAGGCCGCCGCCATGTGTTACACCAGCGGCACCACCGGCAACCCCAAAGGGGTTGTGTACTCCCATCGTTCGACGTGGCTGCACTCCATGGCCGCCAACACCACCAGCGCGCTGGGGGCCGGCGAGACCGACATCGTGCTGCCGATCGTCCCGATGTTCCATGCCAACGCGTGGGGCCTGGCGCACGCCGCCCCGATGACGGGCGCGGGTTTGGTCTTCCCTGGTTCCGACATGTCGCCCGACGGTCTGCTGAAGCTGATGGTGGACGAAAAGGTGACCGTGGCAGCGGGTGTCCCCACGATCTGGACCGCGATGCGACCGCTGCTCAAGGATGTGTCCCTGCCCGCGCTGCGCACCATCATCTGCGGTGGTTCCGCTGTGCCGCAAGCACTCTCCGAGTACTACCGCACCACCATCGGCACTCCCATGCTGCAGGCGTGGGGCATGACGGAGACCCACCCACTGGCCACGGTCGCCCACCTTGCTGCCCGCGACACCGCAGCATCTGATGAGGACAAGGCGGCTCAACGGGCGCGCCAGGGCAGCCCCGTTCCGGGAATCGAGCTCCGCATCGTCGAGCCGGGCGACACCACGCCCTTGCCGTGGGATGACGAGGCCAGCGGTGAGCTCCAGGTGCGCAGCCCGTGGGCGGCGGCCGACTACTACGATCCCGACGAGGGCGTCGAGTTGAGCACCGAGGACGGCTGGATGAAGACCGGCGACGTGGCCTGCATCGACGCGTTCGGCAACGTCCGCCTGGTCGACCGGACCAAGGACCTGGTGAAATCCGGTGGCGAGTGGATCAGCTCGGTGGAGCTGGAGAACGAGATCATGGCCCACCCCGGGGTCGCCGAAGCAGCGGTGATCGGTGTGCCGCACCCGAAGTGGGACGAGCGGCCCATCGCCTGCGTGGTGCGGATGGAGGGCTCCGAGGTGTCCGCAGAAGAGTTGATGGAGCACCTGCGCCCGCGGGTGGCCAAGTGGTGGCTGCCCGATGCCATCGAGTTCATCGACGAGGTGCCCAAGACCAGCGTCGGCAAGTTCTCCAAGAAGGACCTGCGGGCCAAGTTCACCGACTACACGCTGTCCACCTGACTGGCTGAGTGGGCTGCGGTCGAGAGGTACTCCACGGTCGTTGATGGCCTGTCGAACGACCGTGGAGTACCTCTCGCCGGGGCCGCCAGGCTC
The DNA here is from genome assembly GCA_030853285.1 of Actinomycetota bacterium. Taxonomy (GTDB): domain Bacteria; phylum Actinomycetota; class Actinomycetes; order Mycobacteriales; family Mycobacteriaceae; genus X156. The sequence continues at coordinate 4,319 of JALYVL010000154.1, forward strand.
ACATCCGCTCCAGCCGTCCCTCCGTGCACGAGGCGATCTGGTCCACCACCACCCGCAGCCGAGCGGCGTCGTCGTTGGCGCGGCGCCAGTGGTCGGCGTATAGCGGGTCCAGCGCCTGCTCCCCCGCCGCGAACAGTTCCGACGCCACCGCGTGCACCCGCGCGCGCTGGCGCTCCTGCTGAGCCAGGTGCACCGAATCGGACATCACGTAGCGCAGCGCCATCGCCTTGAGCACCGCCACCTCCGCAGCCACCTTGGGCGGCACCACCAGGTCGGCGGCGTACCGACACAACGGGTGCTGTCCGGCCACCGCCCTCGTACCGGCTACCGCGGCGGAAGCGAAGCGCCCCACCAGCTCACTGGTGAGCCGCTTCAGCGCCACAG
>JALYVL010000155.1 GCA_030853285.1 Actinomycetota bacterium
GTACTGGTTGGCGCGGTTAGCTCCGGCGGCTGGTAGGCGTCGCGCTTGCGGGACCAGGCCGGACTGTCGTTGCCGTCACCGGGGAACTGCGCCTCGTGGCGCGGTCGGCCGCAGAGTAAGCGTTCCAGCTCCGACCACGGCACCGGCGGGTTGCCAAAGCCCATCGTCCACCTCCCACTTATTCGAACGTACGTTCTACCTTGTTCGCGTAGGCGAAGTCAACAGCAGTAGGCAACCTCGGCGCAGAGCTGACCACCACCCAGCTCGTCCGGTAGTCGCGTCCGTCCCAGGCAGCCGCAGCAGGTACGTGCCTGCCCTGAACGCCGTGCCGATCTGGGCTCCGATCAGCTGAACAACGTCGGCCCCGCTTCGGTCAGGGAAGTTCTCCATAACGCCAGAGCACAAGGCGGACATGTCGTACGGTCGATGAGACACGCGATCCGGACTTGCGCGTCGACCGGCGCCTCCGGTGACGGTGACGGTGACGGTGACGGTGACGGCCAGCGAACCCTCTTCCCCACTGCCCGTTCCGCGAAGCCGCCGAGAAGAATCGTGAGGTTGTCTGCTCCATCCACCTCGGCGTACCGGCAGCAGGGTGATTCCGCCCCGCTTCACTGTTGCCTCCGGCTTCGGAGTGAGCCCTCGACGCGCAAGGGTCGACAGCGCCGCGCCCAGCGTCTGCCCGGCGTTGTGGGCCAAGTAGCGGGCAGCCCGGAGGACGTCGTCGTCGATCGATACCGTCGTTCTCATCCATCGCGCTCTACTGGGCAACAGCAGACATCAGTCGTAGGCCCCTTCCAGGTGCCAACGGCTCCTCGTGCAGTCCAGCAAGAGTGCCTGCCCGCCTTCGAGCAGAACCTGGAGACGTACGGCGCGATGCGCCTCTGTAGGCGCCCACCAACGCTCATCCACCGGCCACGGACCCGCCCATGCCACTACAGAATGAACAGTTCCCTGGTAGCGCAACGCCGTCGGGTCTGTCACGACCTCCGATCGCCCGGTGACCAGCACGGTTGCTCCGGCCGCATCCATCAGGTCTACAGCCAGACGTTGCCGCGGCACTGTGGACGGCGCGGGGGCAGGCAGGCGCCCTGGCCACGGCGCGGCGGGATCGGTGGCCGCCACCCGCTCATCACCCCAGGGCAGCAGGGTGATCCGCTCGGCAGGCCCTCGCCCACCGCTGGGCACTCCTACCTGCACTGCCTCACCACCAAGCAGTCCCTGCACGCGCACCAGGGCACGGCGAGCCCGGTCATCGCCTTCGCCGACTCCACCCCACAGCCCCAGCTGCAGCGCTCCGGCCGCCACCACCTCCACCGGCTCCAGCCGCAACAGCACCACCCCTGCGGTGGGACGGGCATTGCTGCGACCGGTGAGCCAGCCGTCGAGCTGCCACCGCACCCGATCGGCGGTCCCCTCGGGAGTGAGCGGCTCTGCGCAACGCCAGGTGCGGGCCAGCTCCTCGCCGTTGTCGGTTCGGGCCCGCACCAGCAAGCGAGTGCAGGCCACCCCCGCTGCAGACAGCGTGGCGTGCAGACGCTGCGCCAGGGTGCGGGCGGCGAAGGCTGCGGCATCGACCCGTTCCACCGGTGGATCGCAGTGCAGCTCCACGTCCAGCTCCACCGGGGCCCGTCGGGCAGCGGGGGGCCGCTCGGGCAGACCTCTGGCGCTGCGATGGGCCAGCACCGCATCGGCGCCAAAGCGTGAGGCGACGTCGGTGGAAGTGAGCGCAGCAAAGGCGCCGATGGTGGACAATCCCAAGCGGCGCAACAGATCCACCAACTCGGTGCGCTCCGGCGCGGCCATGCTCGGCTCGCTGGCCAGCTCGGCCACCGCCAATGGAGCCAAGAACTCCGCGCTACGCCCCGGCGGCACCAGCAGGCCCCTTCGGGCGGCGATGACTGCGGTGGACAATGCATCCGCAATGCCCACCTGACACTCCAACCCGGCCCCGGCCACCTCGTCCACCAGGCGTTCGGCGGCCACCTCCTCGCTCCCGAAGTAACCCGACGGCCCTTGCGCGGCGAGCACCAGCAACCCCGGACGCAGGACCTCCACTCCCGGGGCCAGCGCATCGACAGCGGCGGCGACCGGCTCGAAGAACCGCCCGTCCCGGTCCGGGTCGACTGCAGCCACGAACAACTCTGGACAGCGACCTTGGGCTTCGCGGCGGCGCAGTCCCCGCCGAACCCCCTCGGCCCGCGCGCCTGCGGTGCAGGCCACTACCCGGTTCGCGGACACCACTGCCACCGGCCGGTCAGCAGGCAGCTCGGCCGCCACCGCCGCGGTCACCGCCGGCCAGTCCGGACACCACAGTGCAAGGGCGCGGTACCTATCCGTCATGACACCGCCTCGTGCGCCGCGACGACATGGTGTTCGGTTGCCAGCCACTGCACAACGGGGCCCTGAGCTCTGATGCCTTGGGGGCCCAGCCGCACCTGCATGGTGCGGGGCCGTACCGCCTGCCCTCTGCCGCGCACCTGCACCGAGAGCTCGCGAGACTGCAGCCGGCCATGGCCACGGCCCAACCCGGTGCACCCGCTGACCCGGGCGTGCAATTCCAGCTCCACGCCGGGCCACGCGCCTCCGGTGACCACCAGTACTCCACCGCGGTGACGCGCCCGTGCGGTCACCCCCCTGGCCCGCGACGGCACCACCGCCGCACCGCTGGTACCGGAAAGGTCCAGCACCACCAGATCCATCCCGTCGAGCAGCACCGCAGCCACGTCTACCGCATCCGGACCAGGCTCGGGGACCAGCGCCACTCGCCTCAGGTCAGCGCCCATCTCCTGGACAGCGAGCATCCCCAAGCTCGGCCGTCCCACCACGGCAGCCCAACCCCCTTCGGCCGTCACCGAAGCGATCAACCCGGCCAGCAGCGAACTCGCCCCCGCCACCGACACCACCGACCCTCGGGTCAGTCCACGCCGGGGCAACAACTCCGCCAGCGCCTCCGGCACGGGGAGCACAGGCACCGGCCGAGCCACCTCGGCGGCACGAGCTCCTGCGCCCTTCCCCGGCACAGCAGCCAACCTCCGACGTAGCGCGGCGATCTGCTCCTCGCGATCATCTGCAGACAGCTTGAACGCAGCCGTCATCACCACATCACCTCCGCACCTATCCGCACTGCTGGGGCAGCTACCGCGGGGAAGGAACGGCTCACACCACTAGATTTGTGATCGAACTAATGTTCGAACATGAACTAAGTACACTCCCTCGGGCGTCTGCCGTCAAGTCCGCAGTTGGGAGTGCATGCAGGCCGCCGTGACGGGGTGCGATCAGCGGCCGAGAGGCATCCCGTGGTCGTCGGTCAGCTCGGTCAACGACCGTAGAGTGCCTCTCGTCATCAAGCTGCTACTGCCCGACGATGCATCCTGAATAGGATCACCGGGTGAACCCGGGCGGTCCCAACGAGAGCGACACCTGTCGTGACTACGTTCGGCCCGCCCTGGCTCGGGCGGTTCCAGCACTTTGATGCGGTAGTCCAGGACCCGCAGCGCGGTGCTGCGCTCGGCCAACGCATCGGAGAAGCGCACCGCCCACTGCCGGGCTCCTTGGCGCACAGCGACAAACGCGTCGGTCACCCCGAGGTTGGGGTACACCCCGAACCCGCTGACCAGGAAGGTGCCGCCGTCGGAGTTGTGGGCGTTGAAATATGAACGGTCGTAGCAGTTGCGGTCACCTGCTGGCCACCCGGGCCATCGTCAACGGCGTCTGATGGATGGGCAATGCTCGGACACCGTACGCAGCAGCTCGAACTGCTCAGCCATGTCGTAACGCGGAAACACCGCCATCGCAGTGGCCTCCGGCGCCATGCGGGCCACAAACGAACCCGACCGCCGCGCACCGTCCTGCGTCCAAACGACATCGAAAATCACTGACGCACTGGAGAAACCTCGAAGGAGTTCGCGGCACGCTCCGTCGTGGTGATGTGGTGCTTCTCAGTGGTCATCCGCCTGGCTTTCGCTTGTGCGTGAAAAACGTCGCCTGGGCAACCCTTATCACGCACAGGGCCGCAGGCCCTCAGTGCGCGAAGTGCCGCGCCCCGGTCAGGTACAGGGTTACGCCTGCTTCGCGGGCGGCCTCGATCACCTCGCCGTCGCGCACCGAACCGCCGGGCTGGACGACTGCGCGCACCCCCGCGTCGATCAGCACCTGCAACCCATCCGGAAAGGGGAAGAATGCATCCGAGGCAGCCACGGAGCCGGCCGCTCGCTTCCCCGCACGTTGCACCGCCAGGTGTGCGGCATCCACCCGGTTCACCTGTCCCATGCCGACTCCCACGCTCGCCCCGCCCGAGGCGAGCAGGATCGCGTTGGACTTCACCGCCCGGCACGTGCGCCACGCGAACTCCAAGTCGGCCAGCACCGCGGTCGAGGCCGCCTCACCTACGGCCAGCGTCCAGTTCGCGGGGTCGTCACCCTCGGCGTCCACCGCGTCGCGCTCCTGCAGCAGTGCACCACCGGAGATGGGCCGCAGCTCGATCGAGGATCCAGCAGGGGCGGCAGCGACCAGCACCCGCACGTTCTTCTTCCGGCTGAGCACCTCGAGCGCCCCGTCGGCGTAGGACGGTGCGACGATCACCTCGGTGAAGATCTCGGCCACCTGCTCGGCCATCTCCACGGTGACTTCGCGGTTGGCGGCAATCACCCCGCCGAACGCGCTCACCGGGTCGCAGGCG